>NZ_JBFTND010000202.1:0-19609 GCF_056397305.1 Cupriavidus sp. 05N40 | reverse complement strand
CATCAAACGCGAGTCCGTAGCGAGACAACTGTGCGAAACCATCTTGGAACCGCGCCTCTCGCATCACATGGCGCGGGGCAAAGCTGCGACCATACCCCGCAGCGCCGGCATCCCAGGTCGCGCCGTGTCGAATCCCCTTCAGCCTTCCCTTGCCCGCAACGGCCATGGCCTGAAGTACCTGCTCGACCTCGTCACCAAGCATGAGGTCGGCATGAGCGACAATGCCACTGCAAAACTTGGCTAGCTTCCCGCCAAGCATTTCACATTCCTCACCAATCCTGGTTGCAAACTCGACTTCACCAACAGGCTTCAGCGGCTCTGGGCCATCCTTACGGTAAGAGGACTTGTATTGAACGAAGACCGTTCCAACGATATTCGTTCCCGCTTCGATCTCTGCCAGGAGTTCATCGGCAAGAAACCGCCCGCGTTCGTCGTCAAACAGATGATGATGCGGATCGATAATTGGTAGCTCGGGCTCGATGGCTTCTTCACGAAGCGGCGAAACCCAAGCGGCGAGCTCATCGAGTGAGCGGGGCATATTCCCGCGGAATTCCGGTACGTAGGACATGAGATAGGGAGAACGGAGAGRGTTGCTGTTAGTCAGCACAAGGGAGCGAGTCTGCCACGACCCTGGTCAGCCTTGCGTCTGCTCAGTTTTGATTTCCGAGAGTCCTTGGCGCACTTCCACGCCAGCCCAGCCCTCGTAGTATCGAATCAGTTCACTCACATCGTCGCCATACGCCTGTTGAGCATTCGCAAGTCCGAAAAGCAGTCTGGTTGACTCAAACACCCACGGCGTCACGCCCAAGCTGGAAGCCTCGTCGCAGACAAAGCGGAGCATCCGATGCGCACCCTCGATCGACTTACCGTACGCGAACTTTCGGGTTGCAACCTGCTCGGGGATGATGGTCGCACTCGCCGTTGTCCGACCCGTTTCGATGCCGAGGATCTTTGCCATGGTGAGTGGCTCAAGCCCTGCTTTTGCGCCGGTCACGTAAGATTCGCAACCAACTGCAAGAAGCGTCGCTGACAAAGCCTCGTCAATAGCAACCATCAGCTGAGCGTCGCCTGCGCGGCTCGAAAAATGACAAATCTTTGAGGCGACCGCATCCAGCATGGGAGTTATATGGATAAGGGCAGACCCATCTCCGCCAACTACAGCCCTCCAACCCGCTTCCGCGGCTGAAGCCCAGGCGGGCACCATAGGTGCATCCAGGTAATAGTGCCCGGCGTTCGTCAACTGTGTGGCCAGTTCTACCGCCACTTCCCTTGGCACCATGCACGTATTTAGCACACACCACTTTTCGGAGCCGCCAACCAGCAATGACGAGAGTGTTCCCCCGACGTCATTTTCGTGAGCCACAACGACAACGCAGGAGCGCCTTTCAAGGCTCCGGTCTGATTCAGATGTGCCCGCTATTTCCAGAGGTCCGGCGCTTACGTCAAATCCCCATCCTGCTGCGTTCAACTTTGCCGTCCAAGTATCGAGATTCTCCGGGCAGCAAACCACGGCGACGCTCCCGAAGACCGCCTTCCGTTCCTCTGAACCTGCGGAACTCACCGGCGAAGTGCTTTCTGCCGCCCCTTTCACCGTAACGCCAGCCCAAGGCTCCAGATAGGTGATCAGCGCCGTACCGTCGCGTTCTGCACCGCCCTGGGAAACCGCGTACCGCCAAAGCTGCTGCACAGATCGCGATACCCAGGTTGGCACACCGAAGTTTCCGGCTTCCTCGACCGCGAGGGTGATGTCCTTGGCGGTGATAGCCATCCGCGCCCCGTAGTCGAAGGATCGCCCGAGGACTGCACGCCTGAACTTGTTTCGACTGGCGTTCGTGCTCGAAGCACCTGAATTGATGACATCAAGCATTGCTTCCGGATCCAGGCCCGCCTTGACCCCCAGCACGAATGCCTCGCAGGTTGCAGCCATGCCAGACGCCGAGACAAGGTTATTCAGAAGCTTCAGCGTTTGTGCCCTTCCGGTCTTCTCCCCCAGATACAGCAGAGTAGAGCCTGCCAGCGGTAGCATGGCGGCCTCCGCCAGCGAGAAGGCTTTTGCAGGGCCGGAACACATGATGCCGAGCTTGCCATTCCCAGCGGTAACAACGTTCCCCGTAATGGGTGCATCAAGAAGCGCAATTCCGGACTGTTCGAATCGCTGCGCGGCCTCCCGGGCAAACTCTGGGCCAGTCGTGGAGAGGTCGACCACTACGCGAACAGATTTACCGTGCACCACACCCCGATCGCCGAAGAAGACAGCTTCGAGTGCACGAAGCGATGGCAGGCAGGTGAAAATAAGCTGCACACGACTCGCGACCTCCGCAGCTCCATCGCACGGGAAAGCGCCAGCCTGAACTGCGGCGTCCAGCGCTTCCGTGTTCAGGTCATGCACGTAGACCGCGAATCCCTGGTCAAGCAGGCGAAGCACCATTGGCCCGCCCATGGCGCCCAGCCCAATGAAGCCTACGACCTTTGCAGGAGAACTTTGCAATTGCGACTGTGACGCTTCCATCATGGTTAGAACTAGTGTGTAGATGTTGTTCGCCTGGTGGCGGATTGCAGGCGCTCAGTCGGCCTTGGCACCAGACTGCTCGATGACCTTACCCCACTTCGAAACCTCGGCGGCCAGGAAGCGCTTGAACTCTTCCGGACTGGACCCCACCGGCTCGGTACCGGCGGTCTCTAACTGTTTCACAACTGCAGGCTGTTTGAGTGCCTTGACTGTTGCCTGATTTAACTTTGCGATGATGTCTGCAGGCGTCCCCGCAGGAGCCAGCAGGCCCTGCCAGTTGTTAGCTTCAAAGCCAGGATAGCCCGACTCCGCAATCGTCGGCACATCCGGAAGTGAAGCGGACCGCCGCGGACCAGTTACCGCGATCACGCGCAGCTTCTTCGCAGCGGCGTTGGGCAGCGTCGCTGGTGGGGTCAACAACGCAACATCGACCGTGTGACCAAGAACTGCGGCAAGTGACGGAGCCGTTCCGTTATACGGCACGTGGACCGCATCCATGTGTGCCACCTTCTTGAACAACTCCATGCCAAGATGGGCACCCTGTCCGTTCCCGGCCGATGCATAGCTCATTGCACCGTTCTTGGACTTCGCATAGCCCACCAGCTCTGCCACCGATTTGACTGGCACTGCCGGGTTGACAGCCAGAAAGAAATAGTTCGCGGTTACCTGGGAGATGGGAGCGAAGTCTTTCAGCGCATCAAATCGGAGGTTGTGGTACAGATTCACATTGATGGCGTGACTCGAGTTTGCCATGAGCAACGTGTACCCGTCCGCGGGGGACCTTGCGACAAACTCGGCAGCAATGTTACCCCCAGCTCCAGGTCGGTTCTCCACTACGATAGGCTGGCCAAGGCTCTTTCCAACCTCCTGCGCCAAGATTCTCGCAATGAAGTCTGCGCCTCCGCCGGCGGCGACGCCTACAATCATGCGAATAGGCTTGTTGGGATAGTCAGGTTGCTGGGCCTGCGCCTGCGAAAGCGCACCGAATGCACAAGCCAAACCTGCGATGTAAATGAGGGCGGATCGTTTAGTCATGGCGTCTCCTCCAATCGGGTTTTGTCGGGGTATCGTTATTCGAGTCGCCGTTCAGATCAGATTGTCTGAGGGGTGCTCTTCCGTTTGGATTGGCTGGTTCCTTTGCGCAGTTCCTAGAAGCCTTCGAACTTGGGCTTCCGTTTCTCCTTGTACGCTTGGATTGCCTCCTTGTAATCCCGGGTCGACTGAATGACGGCCATGTGCGCAGACACGGATTCGAGACTCGTGCGGAAGTCCGTGCGGAGACCTTGGTACATCAGCTTCTTGATCTCCCTGAGTTGAATCGGCGGGCCATCGGCAAGCCTGCTTGCGAACGCAAGTGTCTCATCAAACAGCTTGTCGTCCGGAAACACGCGATTGACGATCCCAAGGCGGTGAGCCTCTTCGGCCGACACGAAGTCTCCAGTCCAAAGCAACTCTAGTGCCCTGGAAGGCCCAACCAGCCGCGGCAATAGATAACAACCCCCATTCCCCGGCAACAGCCCGACGCGGACGTATGCTTCGGCGAAGCGAGCCGATGCTCCCGCGAATCGCAGGTCGCACTGGAGCGATAAATCCATGCCAGCGCCAACGGCCGCTCCATTTATAGCCGCTATCAGGGGCTTCTCGAAGTCCTCAATGGCCAACGCGACCTGGTGCGTCACGTTCTGAAGTCGCTGCTTGCGCTCGAGCGGCGTGGGGTCTCCAGCCTCGGCAGAGCGGCGACCAAGGTCCCCGCCGGAACAGAACGCATCTCCAGCGCCTGTAATCACCACGCAACCAATGCCGGGATCATGGTCCGCATCGCGGAGAGCTTCGCGCAATAGTGCAAGCATCTCTTCGCTCAGCGCGTTCTTCTTCTCTGGCCGGTTGAGCCGCGCCACCAAGACGCGGTCAACGATTTCAATCTCAAGGTCTGCCACTTTCCGTCCTCACAATATGCGCATTGTCTTTTGCAGCTCGTTGGGCAATTACCGCGCTGCAGCCTGTCGATGCATGGCGTGCTCGGCACGTGCTTCGTCAATTGCTACCTTGATCTTCCGATTGAGCCATCGCTTGTTATTGGCGAAGGCCGCCCTATCACGCTCACCAAGCTTCCTGGCCTCCTTGAGGGCGCGCTCAACAAGCTCATTAGCGGAGGTCACCGTGTTGATCAGTCCTCGACTAATAGCCTCATTTGCAGACATGCGCCGTCCGCTCTGGATCATGTCTTTGGCCAGAGCCCGCCCGCCAATCGCTTCCAGCATGCTTGCCCCGGAAAAGGTGGCAATTCCAAGGTCAATCTCAGGAAGCGACAGCGCAGCGCTGTCCGCAGCGACACATGCATCGGCTAGCAGCGCAACCATTGCACCCGCTCCGCTGGCGATCCCGTTCAGGGCGCAAATCACTGGAATTCCTGTATCCAGAACAGTGTCCTGCAATGCGGCAAGAGCCAGCGACCGCCGCTCCTTCTGTTTCGCGATATCTCCATCCGGCGGCAGTTCGCGGACATCAACGCCCGCGCAGAAGACTTTCTCACCGCTGCCCGTGAGGACGATGGATTTCACTGACGCATCCTTGGCACTCTCCTGAATCGTCCCGGCAATCGCCTGCATCATCGCCACCGTCAAGGCATTCGCCTTCTGCGCCCTGTCGATGGTAATGACGAGTTGCTCGTCCTTGAGCTCGATGATGAGGTTTTCCTCTCGTGCTTCCATTGTGTCTCTCTCGTCCGTTTCTGGTATGCGCCCGTCAGGATCCCTTGACCCCACCAGGTACAAAGATGTCTGCGTAGAACTCGTCCGTCGGTAGCTGACAAGTCGCCGTGAAGTCATCACGGGCCGATTGCACGACTACCGGAGCCCCGCACGCATAGACTTGGTGCCCCGACAAATCAGGGAAGTCCTCCATGACAGCCTGGTGCACAAAACCGGTCCGCCCATTCCAGTTGTCCGCAGGTTGAGCGTCTGATACAACGGGAACGTATGTCAGCCCAAATTTCGTGACCCATTCCTGAGCGAGTTGCGCCAGATAGAGGTCTTGCGGGCGCCGTCCACCCCAATACAGCGTCATCTTCCGGCCGTGCTTCTTGCGCGCCTCGCTCTCGATCATCGCCTTGACGGGCGCGAAACCGGTTCCACTTGCTACGAAGATAATCGGCTTGACGCTCTTTTCCCGGATAAAGAACGCTCCCTGTGGGCCCTCGATACGTAGCAAGTCGTTGGTCTTCATGTTCTGAAAGACGAGCTTGCTGAACGGGCCGCCGTAGTTGCGAAGATGCAGTTCGATAACGCCATCGCCCGCATCAACGCTGGCGACCGACAAGCTACGGCGAATGCCGCCGGGTGCGACGATATTGATGTACTGGCCGGGCAGAAATTCCAGGGTCTTGTTTGCCGGCAAGCGCAGCCGAATCATCATGACGTCATCGGCCAATTTTTCCAGCTCGTGGACTCTGCATGGCAGTCGAACGAATGGAATGCCTTTGGTCTCTTCCAGTATCGTACATTCGACTGTCACCGGCGTCTTGGGCGTTGCCTGGCAAAGCAGCGCATATCCATCCCCTCGCTCCTTTTCGCTCAACGCAGATGCCGACGATTCTCCATGGTCTACTTCGCCAGCCACAATGCGTGCCTTGCACGAGCCACAGATTCCGTTTCTGCAACTGTGAGGAAGTGGATAGCCATTCCGCATAGCTGCCTGGAGTATCGGCTCCGTGGAACCCACGTCAAGGGTGGGTCCGTTCGGTACGAAGGTCACGGGGAGCGACTGTGTCTCCATCAGTACTTCAGTCATATTGTCTTATCCTCATTCCCCATCAAGAAACCGTTGGCCCGTCATTCGGAAACGGACGGCGTTACAGGGATAATCACAGCATCTGCAGCCACAACTCCCTCCGGAAGTACAAACAGCGGGTTGATATCAACTTCCGCTACGCGCTCGCGGTTGGACCACGCGAACTGCGACAGGGCAGCCAGGGCTTTTGCGGCCGCCTCGGTGTCCAAAGGCTTGCCACCGCGGGCACCAGCCAGGATTCGCCGGCACTTAAGACTGTTGATCATCTCGCGCCCCGTCTCCACGTCGAAGGGCGCAATTCGACACGCGGTATCGCCAAGCAACTCGGCGTAGATACCGCCCGCCCCTACGACCACGACCGGGCCGAATACCGGGTCATTGACAACGCCGGCAATCAACTCGAAGCCGCCCTGAATCATTTCGGTAACGAGCGCCCCGGTAATGCGAGCATTCGGTGCCTTCTGCTTTGCGTTTTCCAAGACGGAGGAGATCGCCGTCGCGAGTTCCTCACGCGTCCGAATGCCGATCTTTACGCCGCCCACCTCAGTCTTGTGGGCGATATCCGGGGACACTATCTTTACGACCAGAGGCGCTCGCATCTTTTCAAAGATGTCTGCTTCCTCGCTGCTGTGCACAATGACGTCATTGGAGACGGGAATTCCGGCCTGACGAAGGATTCGCTTGGCATCGGTCTCGGATAGAGATGCCAGATCCGCCTCGGCCACCGACGAAGTTGCCGCCCGCGCTCCAGGAGAAGTCTCAGGCTTATGTTGCTGTCGACGTTGCGCTGCGCGGTAGTTCGCCAACATCGCCATGGCATGTGCGGCACGGGATGGCGACGGGAAGACAGGGATCCGCGCGGACTCGAACACAGCGAACGCGTCACCGACCAGATCTCGGGGTGCAGACGAGAACACCAGCAATGGCTTACTCGTCGTTTGGACGACGCGTGCCATGACTTCCGCTGCTGCCTGGCAGCCCGCTTTCCCCGTCGTCGCAAGGTTGACGCATACCGCATCGACATTCGAATCGTCCAGAACGGCCTGCAGCACAGTTTCCAATTTGTCACGATTGGCCGGCGAGAAGTAGCCGGCGGTCAGATCGACGGGATTGTGGACAGCACCGATGCTTGAGATCACGGTTTGCAGACGGGATTGCGTCTCCTCCGTCAGTTCGCAGAGCATCACGCCATCGGGCTCACCGGCGTCCGCGAATACAATGGCGGACCCACCGGACACGCCGAGCACCGCAACGCCGGTACCCTCGGGGGTCTTGTTGCCTTCCAAGGCTTTGAGGAAGTCGACCGCCTGGTGAATTTCGCGGATCTCGATGATTCCGCTCTGGGCGAACAGGGCCTTATAGAAGTCGTAGCTTCCGGTCATG
The DNA here is from genome assembly GCF_056397305.1 of Cupriavidus sp. 05N40. NCBI lineage: Bacteria > Pseudomonadati > Pseudomonadota > Betaproteobacteria > Burkholderiales > Burkholderiaceae > Cupriavidus > Cupriavidus sp. 05N40. The sequence goes on along the minus strand of NZ_JBFTND010000202.1, from coordinate 11,928 downwards.
CTCGCTGTATGCGAGGCTGCAGCCTTGGCACCTTGCTCGGTAATGCCCGCCTTCCACAGGAGAATCGGCTTCCCCATCGACAGTGCGCGTCGGCCAACTTCGAGGAGGGCCCGTCCATCGCGAGTTCCTTCGATGTACGCAACAATGACACGGGTCTCCTCATCGTCGAGCAACGCGTCAATCAGCTGAACGGTATCGATGTCGCTCTCATTGCCAGTTGCAAGAACGTGCCTGAAGCCGATTCCGGCTGCAGCGCAACCTAGCGCGATGCTGTAGCCGAATCCGCCACTTTGTGTGACAAGCGATACGCCACCCTTCTTCAGCTTCGGCTCGCGAGTGATACTGCCGAACGCCGCATACACGCCGTCGTGGATGTTGGCAAAGCCAAGGCAGTTCGGTCCCAGGATGCGGATCCCGGCTTCTCGCGCAATCTTCAGCATCCGCTGTTCCAATGCGATCCCCTCGGGTCCGCTCTCGCGGAAGCCGCCACTGAGAATCACCACAAACTTGACTTGTTTCTTCGCACAAGTTTCAAGCACTGCCACGGCCGCCTGCGCTGGGACACCAATAACGACGAGATCGACATCCTCCTCGACATCGAGTACCGATGCGAAGCACTTGTGCCCGTCAAATACTTCGTACTTCGGGTTCACGGGATAGATCTTTCCGGCGTACCCATTCTTGACCAAGGCACGCACAACCTGCGAGCCAGGGCGGTTAGCGTCATCCGAAACGCCCACAACAGCGATYGACCGCGGCTCAAAAAGAAACTTGAATTTGCTCATACGGTAAGGGGAGAGGACTTCCCAAAGTGATGGTGGTGTAACCCGCGACGCCTGGGTCATCCCTGCAGGTTCTCGAGTGGGGACGCCGCATCGAAAGCAGTGGCGCCATGAAGCGAACTGTAGACCCGCCCTCGACCCACGTCAATATTTTCGGAATACGTTCCGATGTTCGGAACCTGTAGTGGCGGAAGCGGCTCGTCGCACTGTTCCACTAGTCGGAACCTGTGCTATTCGGTAAAACTCGTGCTAGGATGATTGCACGGTCTGCGATTTGCCGACCAGCGCAGAAGCGCGATCTGTCTTTTACCCATGGAGAGTTGCAGATGATCTACACCCGTAGCGGCAGCGACGCGCTTGCACAGCGCAGCGTTATCGTGTCCCCTGGTACCGGCAATAGGCATTGGGGCACGGTTTTCTTTGGTCCGCGCTCGTCGAACTCGGACGGCGTTGGCCCCCAGGCGACGATGTCTGAGCTTGACGCGAATGAAGCGATCGTTCCTCACTTTCACGGCGTTACGATGTTCCAACTCTTCGTCGCCGGATCGGGAACAATTGGTACTCGCGGGCAAACGATCGAGCCGTTGACGGTGCAGTTCAAGGATCATCACACTGCGTACGGCCCGATTACCGCCGGTCCTCACGGCTTGTCGTTCGTCGCCATGCGGATGTACACCGGAAACTCTGAGCCGGTATATCTGGACAAGCCGGGCTATCGCGATAAGTTGCAACCAAGCAAGCGTCGGCATCTGCATTCGGAACCCGTCCGTTTTTCCACTGCTCCCGTACTCAAGGCGCGTACGGAGGCTGCATGGGATACGCTGTTTGACGATGAGGATGACGGTATGCGAGCGCGTGTGGTTCGATTGGGCGCAGACATGCAGATCGAAGGCCCAGATCCAAAGCGCGCCGCCGGGTACTACCTCTTTGTTGCCAACGGCAGCCTCCGCCACGAATCGGAGGAGTTGCCTCTCTGGTCTATGGTCGTCGTCCAGCCTACTGAAGAGAAGTTCGCGATCCGGGCAGGTTCGGAAGGGCTGGAAGCACTTGTCCTCGAGTACCCGCGAGAGAACCGCTGATACCGGAACCTATCCTGAACCGGCGGCACAGAGAACGGTCCGGTGATGTACACAGTAGAGAGGCCTGAATGACACAGACAGAATTGGTGCACTATGGTGTGGAAGACGGAATCGCGGTGATTTCTGTCGACAACCCACCGGTCAATGCGCTCGCTCCCGGTATGCGAGAAGGAATGATCGCCTCGTTGGAGAGAGCGAATGGTGACGACAGTGTCGTAGCCATCGTACTTATCGGGGAAGGAAAGAACTTCATCGCCGGAGCGGACATTCGCCAGTTCGGTCAAGCTCGTTCGGTCTCAACCCGTACCAGCACGGCCGCCATTGATAGCAGTGCCAAGCCCGTCGTTGCAGCAATACAAGGTTATGCGCTGGGCGGCGGGCTCGAGCACGCCCTGGCTTGCCACTACCGCGTGGCCACAGCCGGTGCAAAGCTCGGCTTGCCCGAAGTCACATTGGGAGTCATCCCTGGTGGTGGTGGCACACAGCGGCTTCCACGCCTGGTGGGGCCGAAGAAGGCACTTCAAATGATTGTTGGCGGTCGCCCCATCAGCGCGGAAGAGGCTGAGCGAATCGGGGTCGTAGACACATTGGTACCACAAGGAGATCTGCGCCGGTCAGCAATAGACTTTGCGAAGGCGATCTCCGCCGAACGTCCCCTGCCCCGTCTCAGAGATCGAAACGTCGAGTTTAGGGAAGAGGACCTTGGAACCATTGTTGCCGATGCGAGAAACTCGGAAGGAAAGAAAGGTCGATTGCTGCCCGCCCCCAGCAAGGCGATTGAATGTGTCGAGGCCGCGGCGCGGCTCAGCTTTGATGAAGGAATGGCTGTTGAAGAGCAAGCCTTCGCAGAGCTTGAGAACTCCCCCGAAGCAAAGGCTTTGCGTTACGCATTCTTCGCCGAACGCGAGGCCAGAAAGGTGCCCGACGTAGTCACATCGAGCATGGCGCCGATTAGACGGGCTGCCATCATTGGCGCCGGCACCATGGGCGGTGGCATCGCGATGTGTTTTGCAGATGCAGGCATTCCCGTCAAAGTTCTTGAGACAAGCGCTGAGGCATTGGAACTTGGACTGAAGCGCATCACCGACACCTATGCCACAAAAGTTAGGAGAGGCAGTCTCACGCAGCCTGAGATGGATCGGCGCCTGGTCCTTATCGAAGGAGTCCAGGAGTACAACGCGATTTCCGACTGCGACGTCGGGATTGAGGCGGTCTTTGAACGTCTGGACGTCAAGCAAGACGTGTTCCGTCGCCTGGATGCTGCGCTCAAGCCTGGCGCGCTCTTGCTCACAAATTCGTCGGCAATCGATATTGACCTGATCGCCGATGCTACTTCTCGCCCGGGCGAGGTTGCCGGGGCACACTTCTTCGCTCCCGCTAACGTCATGAAGCTGTGCGAGGTCGTAAAGGGGCCGCGAACGGTCCCCGCGACTATCGCACGCACGATGGAAATGGGCCGCGCCATCGGCAAGGTTTGTGCTGTGGCTGGATCTTGCGATGGATTCGTCGCCAATCGAAGCCGCGCCCCCATGATGGCTGAGATGATGCTCATGCTTGAGGAGGGTGCGACTCCGGAGCAAATCGACAGCGTAATGGAGCAGTTCGGGTATCCGAAGGGTCCATTCGCCGTCAACGATATCTCCGGCCTTGATGTGAGTTACGAAGGCCGAAAGCGCCGCGCTGCAGCAGACCCTGAGTTCAGGAAGCTTCACGTGCCTGACCGCTTGGTCGAGATGGGCAGAAAGGGGCAGAAGACGGGAGCCGGCTGGTACCGGTATGAGAACGGCGACCGTACCCCGATCGTGGACGATGTAGTTAAGCAGGTTATTGCCGATATCGCGAAGGAGTTCGGAATCGTCCAGCGCCAGTTCTCCGATGAAGAGATCCTTCATCGTGTACTCTTCGCGTCGGTAAACGAAGCCTGCAAGATCCTTGAGGATGGCAAAGCCTACAGATCGAGCGACATCGACGTCATGTGGCTGTTTGGATTCGGGTTCCCACGGCACAGAGGTGGTCTGATGTTCTGGGCCGATACCATCGGTGCCCCTGTCATCTATCGGGAAGTCTCGAAGTGGCACGCGTTGTATGGGAAACGCTGGCGCCCCGCCAGGCTTCTCCAGGAAGTTGCAGAGACAGGCACTCGCTTCCGTGACGTGAAACCCTCGAATCCCGAGGCTACCGCGTCCCAGGCGGCCTGACCTGGATTTGGGAAGGCGCGGTCCTTCCCTGCCGCCTTCTCGTTTTCCGGTTTGCAGGCTCGCGGCACGTTCTACCTAGCGCCTCCAGAGGTTTCGCGCTCCTGCGCCGTATCTGCAGCCCGATAATTATTCAACCTAGTTACGGAATGTGGCACCAGGAAGGCGACGGTCCGCCCATCGGATCGCCGCCTTTTCCTTGTGGCTTTCCTGTTCACTTTGGCCCGGACGCAGAGTCCAGGTGCCGCGCCAACGCCTCGCGCGCGCGGCCGGCAGTCCCTGCATCCACGCGGTCGGCCAGGACCTGGGTGAGCTGGCGCAACTGGCCAGCCGTGAGCCCAACATTCATGCTGATGCGCATATGCGCCTGCAATTGTGACTCGGCCCCTGGCAGCGCCGACAACATGCCTACGGTGGCCAGTTCGCGGCTTTGCCAATCAAGGTTGTCGCGTTCGAAGATGTCTCCGAACAAGTGGGTCTTGAGATATTCGCCAATGGCAGGCGCGAAATCAAACAGCGCCCCCTTTACCGGCGCGCCCGACAATTTGGTCTGGTTGGCCGTCCCCGCCGCCAGCAACGCGTCGCCCTTGGGCACGGCGCGGCTGGGCACGGCGCCCGGCGCGTCTTGCATACCACGCTGCTTGCGGACCTCAATCACCTTCATCAGTTCGGCCAGCGCGTTGAGGCTGCGCGGAAAACCAGCGTAAGCGTAGAGCTGCACCAGAATCTCCTTGGCATCAGTTACCGTCAGCCCCACGTCCAATCCTTGATTCAAGGCCACGTTTAGCTTGGCGATATCACCCGCTGCGCCGAAGGCGGCGATAGGTGCAATGGCCTGCTGCCGCGCAGTGAGGGTATCAGACGGACTTGGTGCGGTGCTTTGTGTGTGGGTCATTTCTTGGGACTCCTGCGCGTTCGGGGCAGCGTGGCTCGGTGCCGTGGCCAGCCCCAAACTCAGGGCCACGGCGAGCACGCCGGCGTGGCGGCGTTTCATCTGGGGTTCAGCGAGCGTTGTACTGCTCATCGGTGACTTTCTCCATCCAGGTGACGTTCTTTCCATCGTCCGTGCCTGTGACGGCCAGGTGGGTCATCGCTGTGGTTGGCGCGGCGCCGTGCCAATGCTTGACACCGGGAGGACACCAGACCACGTCGCCGGGGCGGATCTCCTGCATGGGCTTGCCCCATTCCTGCGTGAATCCCACGCCCGTGACCACTACCAGGCGCTGCCCGGCAGGGTGGGTATGCCAGGCCGAGCGCGCGCCGGGCTCAAAGGTCACCAGGCCGCCGGAGGCATTGATATTCTTGTCGGCAGGCCAGACGGGGTCGATCCGAGCCTGGCCGCTAAAGTAGTTGGCAGGTCCTGCCGCCGAAGGCTGGCTGCCGACGCGTGCGATCTGCTGGGCGGTTGCGGCCGCTGGCGTGGCCGCCTGCAGATCAGCGGCGCAGGCAACCGCAGCCTGCATGGCGGCGACGCACGCGGCAATTCTCGGAAAGTAGGTCATAAGGCTCCGTTCTCGGTGGAATAGAAATTCAATCGACGCAACCCAGCCGTTTGCCACGCCGCGCGGCGGCCCTGAGAGATATTGCTCATCGGTGACGTGCTCCATCCACTCGACGTTCTTGCCATCGARCGCCTCCTGGATCGCGAACTCGCCGCGAGCACCGTCGGTGTAGGCATACTAGCTAACGCGCGCCGTCGGCAAACGCGCTGCGCCCACCCTTACGGCCAGCGGTATCGCCGCCCGCTGCGTAGCATGGCACCAGCGCCCTCGCGTCGAGCCGGTCTCTCACGGAACCGTATTCAGCCTGGGCGCCACGGTCGCGAGACGCGTACCGTTGCCGACAACGAGGGCCGACAGGACGGAGTTGAATTGCTGCCACCATCAGACCGCCGCCGCTTTCTGGCTCATCGCTGATTTCCTTTGCCAGCCAGGTAGACCAGCACACGGGTATTGCCGAATTCAAGGCACCCCAGCCGACCATCATGGTGGCGGCTCCCCAGAACAGGTGACCCAATTCCATTAGTCCAAGCGTCAGCATTGCCAGCGCGACAGGCAAACACCGCAACAGCCGATACAGATGATTCTTCTGCAGCAATGCCCCTGCCAGGTAAGTGCCGACGAATCCGGCCATGCCCAAGCCCAGGAGCAGCAATGACAGCGCATCCGAACCCAGGCCCATTTCCGCCTCCAGGAACGGTCGCATGTAGGTGAATGTGGAAAACGCGCCAGCAAAAGTCAGCATTACCGCGATCATGCCAACTGCTACATGGGGGCGCTTGAGGAGTCCAAAGAGCCTGCCAAGCGGGATCGGCGCCCGCGGCGGCATGGCGGGCAGGCTCTTCGCCTGCCAAACCAGATTTGCCAGCACCAGCGGCACGAGACCGGCAAAAACGGCGCGCCATCCCAGCATGCCGCCGACGTAGGCGCCAATTGGCGCAGCGAAGGCCGTCGCCACCGCATTACCCATATAGATCAGGCCGAGCGCTTTGGGGACCGTGTCTGCCGGAACCAGCCGAGTTACCGTGGCCGTGGACAAGGCCCAGAAGCCGCCGATCGCGACCCCCAACAGGGCGCGCGCTGTCATCAGCATCGGAAAGCTTGGTGCCACGGAGATCATTGCCAGTGACAGCAACATGAGGGTCGTCGTCCCCATCAACAGATAGCGCCGATCGAAGCGCCCCGAAACGGGTACGATCCCCAGACTGGCCACAACGGCGAACAGTCCGGACACCGAGATCGCCTGGCCCGCCATACCCTGGGTCGCATGCAAGTCATGCGCAATCGGCGTAAGGAGACTGACGGGCATGAACTCCGACGCAATCAGCATGGCCACGCAAAGCGCCATGGATCCTACCGCGCTTTGAATCTGGCGCTTGCCGGATGCCTGCGGCATGGTGGAAGTTGTCATTTTCTTGATCACAAAACCAAGACGAGCGTCGTCGCTCCACATGGAATGTGGCCGATGCGCCATCAAGGGATATTCTTATGGGAGTCGTATCCGCCTGCAATCGCCCGGATACCAGAGAAGACAGAGACGCGGCCTCGCCGCGCTCCGCAGCAGTGCTCATCATAGGAGCAAACGTGGCTTCCTGGGCTCGATAGATCCGCATGCCCCTATGAACGCGATTGATCAATCAAGCGTCGTTGTCTGCCGGTCAAGCCTGATGGGCCGAAGAAATCCGTTAAGATCAACGTTCGCAATCTTCAAGACCAATCTGCAACCAGTCATGGCGCGAGAAAACATTAGTGACATTCTGGTTTTTCTGGCAGTAGCAAGAGAGCGCAGCTTCACCCGGGCCGCCGCTAAGCTAGGAATGTCTCAGTCGGCGCTGAGCCACGCCGTTCGCGGACTCGAGACCCGGCTGGGCGTCCGGCTTCTGACCCGGACCACGAGGAGTGTTTCCCCCACCGAAGCAGGCGATCGTCTGATCGAGAACGTGGGACCCCGCCTGGCGGAAATCGAAGCCGAGATCCAGGCGGTGAGCGAGCTTAGCGATAAGCCGAGCGGCACTATCCGGATCACCGCCATCGACCACGTCATCGATACCGTTCTGTGGCCGCGCGTGGCGGAGATCTTGCCGAAGTACCCGGACTTGCGCGTGGAAATGAATTCCGAATACCGCATGCTGGACATCGTCGCGGAGCGCTTCGACATCGGCGTGCGCTTTGGCGACCAGGTCGCGAAGGATATGATTGCCGTCAGGCTGACGCCGGACGTACCCATGATGATCGTCGGCGCTCCGGCCTATTTTGACAAACGGCCGGTTCCATCCTCGCCACAGGACCTGCTGAAGCACAATTGCATCACGCTCCGGTTGGCCGGGGGAGGCATCTACGCATGGGAACTCCGCAATGGCGAGGACGAGATAGAAGCGCGAGTCAGCGGGCAAGTCACGTTCAATAGCGCATATCAAATGCTTCATGCAGCGCTGAGCGGCTGCGGTCTGGCTTTCGTTCCCGCGGATCTCGCAGGCCCGCACGTGCGTGAAGGCCGTTTGCTCAGTGTCATGGAGAACTGGTGTCCGGCATTCCCGGGGCTGCATGCCTACTATCCAAGCCGCAGGCAATCCTCGAGGGCCCTCACTTTGGTAATCGACGCCATCCGCTACCGGCATTAGGGACTCGAGGGCGGCCATGACCGTACAGTGCACTGTCGTAGCCTAAAGACAGGTGATCCTCGACGAGCGCAGCAGCGTTCCGTCCCAGGCTGGCTGGCAATCCRCAATCGGGCATGACGAATACTTGAAGGCCCCCCCCCCAGGTCCGGCGACAGCCGATATGCGCGAATCGCCGTTTCCGCGAACAGGCCGGCCTTCTCGATTTCCGAGTAATCCACTGCAAGCCGCTTGAACGAGTCGGCCGGATCGCGCAGACGTTTCAGCATGACCTGCGCCGCATCCTTTCCTCGTATCACCCCGGGGAGCCGTCGCGAGAGTATTGCGGTGACCGTACCGAAGAAGCGCTCGATAAACGGTCGATCATCGGGCAGGTACGCTGGACCGAAATCCGCCGCGCAGCCCAACGCCTCGCACACGACATCGAGGCTGATGGCAGCCAAATGCGCTCGAGCATTGTCTAGCCGGATCTGTCGCTGGCAGAACGGGCGGCCACGTCGATAACAGCCAGAAGCCAGGCACCCTCGATCTCATAGCTCCTGCAGGACGACCTTTCCGGCTTCTATCTCGTCGCAGTTGCTCGGCCAGGCTACGGTGTCGCTGCAGCGGTTGGGCGAATGCTCCTGCATTTCCCGCTCTGCTGTGGACTAGCACACTGGGTACCACGCTGCCGCCCCAACCATTCGGTGCACCGCGGCACAAGCCGGCTACCGCCACCCCGGCGACCGAGGCGTTCCGAGCCCCGCATGCGATTAGCATGCCGGTTTCGCATCTCGGGCTATCCATGCGTGTGGGCGCATCGCGCTATCGCGCCACCTGCTCAGCAAAGGTGAATGTCTGGCTCGACAGTCGTCCGAGTCCCCTGCCCATCCCCCTCGAGTGCCGCGATTACGAACGCTTGCGCTGCCGCGGCGGCAGATCCGCGCGGACGCGGGGGCTGGCATCGTGAATGTGGGTACCGAAGTGCAGGCGGAACGCATTCGTGCAGCGCTACAAGCGGACGGCGAAAACGTGGGTCGCAACCATGGACGTTGCGGTTCCGCACAGCTGAAAGCTGACAATCGTTCATGTCGGGCTCGCTCGACAGATCGCGGACAACGTCACGAGATGATGCGATTGATTCTGGGACGAGGCACAGCGAGGCCTCAAGCCCCAACGTGCCCTGTAGCCCCCGTCAGCCCGCATGCTGTGCTCGCTAGCAATCAGCTCGCGATCTTGGCAGCCAAGCAGCAACGAGGATCACCACCGCAGTAGTTGGGCCGGACCTGCATGGCGGCTATATTGCGCATCTCGGCCCCTACCGCGTACGAGGAGGCTCTAGTTACGAGAATAATTATCGGCATTAACTTCTTCTCGTCGGTTTCGACTGGTTGATAATGGTAGTCGGCAATATCTCTTGAAATTCAATGACTTGGGTGCTCTGCCGTCGCAAGGTGCCAAGTCGCCGATGACCCAGTTTAGCCCAGGGCTAGCCCAAAGGCGGCGAGCGAGGGCGGGCGCTTTACGCCCTCATCCTGAACAAACCGAATTTCCCCGCCGAGTTTGCATTGGCAGCCATTCGCCGACGGTTGCCGTAGGTTTGACTCGTATAGCGACGATCTTTCCGGCGGCGAGGCGCAATCGGTAATGGATGGGCTTTGAGGTGTAGAGGGTAACGGGCGAAGCCATGAGTTCTGCCTGCTCCCCCRGGCTGGAATCATAGGCCCATCCAACCCCGAACTCCGCGTTAGCTGCCGGCGAAATGCGGGCATGCTGGGGGGAAACATTGGGAGGCAACGCGTGCCTCTGCGCCCATCCTCATATCTCATGAGAGGCGCCGTTGGTCCCCGAGGTGAATATCGCGGTAGGAATGCCCATTGCTGGACACCCCCCGCACAGATCCCGGCGTGCCCAATTCAGGCACCGGGCTCCCACCTTGGGTGTTTGACGGCGAATCTGTCGCCTGGCCATGGATGAAGGATTCGAGGTTTCGGGAGCCAGTCATCGGCGAGTCGGGTCATCCGCGCCCACGTCATGGCATCTTTCTGGCTGCGTCGCCGCAGCGAGCGCCGCCAGAGATTGGTAACGTGATAGCGAAATGCCACGAGCGCCCGCGAGTTCGTTGGAACCGCGTGATACGCAAAATAGCCGCGTACCACCTGCTTGAGCCAGTGCCCTTGGATGGGTATTGGCTCATGCATGCGCCGCCATAACTGCTCCTTGATTTGCCTGAGTTTCGCCTGCATGCGATCCCCCCGGGTCTTCCGCTGGAGCTGGAAGGCGCCGCGACGAGATTTGCCGCAGATATGTACGAGACCCAGGAACGAGAAGGTCTCGGGTCGGCCAAGACCCTGTCGCTTTCGCCTGCCCGCTACGTTGCGGCCAAACTCAAGCAACCTCGTCTTGTCCGGGTGAAGCACAAGCGAGAACTCCTCCAACCTCAGTCGCATCGCTTCCCAGAAGCGCCGCGCGTCGGCTTCATGCTCAAAGCCGACAACCACATCATCCGCGTACCGCGAGGTGATGACATTGCCCTTGGCTTCGCGCCGTCGCCACCGGTTGGCCCAGAGATCGAAGACATAGTGCAGGTAGACATTCGCGAGCAGAGGCGATATGACAGCCCCCTGCGGTGTGCCCTCTTCACTGACGCTCCACTCTCCGTCCTCCAAGACGCCCGCCTTGAGCCACTTGCGCACAAGGCGGATGATGCGTGGGTCGCCAATCCGATGCTCCAAGAACCGGACCAGCCATTGCTGACTGACCGAGTCGAAGAAGCTCCGGATATCGGCGTCCAAAATCCAGTTCACCGGGGTGCGGGTGATGGCCACCGCCAACGCATCCAGCGCATCGTGCTGGCTACGCCCGGGCCGGAACCCGTACGAGAACCCGAGGAAATCCTCCTCGTAGATCCCGTTTAGCACTTCCACCGCCGCGCGCTGGACAATCTTGTCCTCCAGCGCCGCGATCCCCAACGGACGCAGCTTGCCATCCGGCTTCGGAATGTACTGTCGCCGAACGGGCAACGCCCGGTACGCTCCGCTCTGTACTTGCGCGTGCAGACGCCGGAGATGTTCTTCCAGGCCCGCCTCGTAGTACCGCCATGTCACGCCGTCCACTCCGGGGGCCGCATTGCGCTTAAGTGCACAAAACGACTCTCGAAGCCGGTCAACCGTGATGTGGTGCAGGAGCGCGGTAAACCGCTCCTTCTTCCGCTGCCTTGCAACTTGCCGTACACGTTCCAACCCCTGTGACACGCTTGCCCGGTTCTGTGCCCGGCGCGTGTGTGGCTGACCCGTGTTCCCCTTGGTCCCCGCCCTTGGCTCCACCCACTCCGCAGCCCGTTTCCAGGCCTTGTTCGCAGGCTTCGTCGCTACTATGGCGGAGTCTGACTTCTCCCGTCCGTTCATCATCGGCTTTGGCTCCTCGCCTTCCCGATGCGGACCCGTCCGTACTGCGACTGGCCAGATGGGAGATCTCCCGGTTCCCGCACAAGGAGCGTCCGTACGTGCCAGGTTCTCAGACCACGCCGGGTCGTCGGAGCGCTCGCGAATGCGCGCCCCGCCGTGTTGCCTTCCGCGTACTGAACCGCGTCGGCACCCGGGATATATCTATCGCGGCTCAATGGCTGGCCCATACGCTCCCCTACCGACGCTTCGCCTACCACCTCGCGGTGGCCTGCGCACGGCTCGGGGCCGATGTGGCTCGCTATTCCTTCATCGTAGTGGACTTGCACCACCAACTCCTTGCCGGTCTCCCGGCGCACTCAGTATATAAAT
>NZ_JBFTND010000201.1:0-16077 GCF_056397305.1 Cupriavidus sp. 05N40 | reverse complement strand
CCTGCATGGTGATGGTGGAGGCGCCTTGCGAGAGCTCGTCGGACAGGTTAGCCACGCCGGCGCGGATCACGCCGACATAGTCGATGCCGTCGTGCAGGTAGAAGCGCTCGTCCTCGATGGCGACCACCGCCTGCGTCAGCGCGGGCGGCAACTGGCCGATGGGGACGTAGCCGGGCGACTGCCGGAACGCGGCAAGCGCATCCAGCGTGGGAAGCTGGCGCTGGGCCACCAGTACCGCCAGCGTGCCCAGCAGGGCTGCGCCGAGCACCAGCAGCAGCACCAGCTTGATGAAGTTTGACCAGAGACGATTCATGGGCCGTATTGTGCCAGCACGCGGCGCATTGCAGCCGTGCGCGCGGTCCATCGGCCGTGTCGGCCGCGTGAGCCAGGTCGTCCGGCAGCGGCAGCGCGAGGATGGCCTTGGGAATTATCCCGCTGCCCGGCGCCGCCTGTCGAGGCCGGTCCGATGCGTCCATGACGCTGGTCAAAGAGTCGGTTCGCGCGTGGATTTCCCGCGTGCATTTCGGTGTCACAACTTGTGACCATTGCGCGGCAATGGGCTGGCGGGCGTCACATGCCGCGGGCCAGTGCGTCGCGCGCCGCAATGCATGCCGCGGCACACCGCACGCGGCGATCTGAAGATATTGGAGCGCATGATGAAGATTTTAGTGATGGGCCTGCGTGCTGGCGTTGACGCGGGCCGGCTGCGCGAAGCCCTGGCTGCCCATGTGCGCGTCAGGGATGTGGAGCTGATCTGCGACGGCGATCGCGCCCATCCGTGGGCCTGGGTCGACCTGGATCTCGACGATGTCGATCCCATGAGTGTGTGGAAACTGGTGGCAAGGCTCGATCACCGTTATATTGCTGGCTGCCATACGCGCTGGCATGTGCCCGCGCACCGCGCGCGCTGATGCGCGCGGATCATATTCAGGATAAGGACCGAGGCAAGCAATGCATGCTGGAGAGAACGAAGCGCAAGCCACGGCGCTGATGCTGGACAACGTGGTCAATCTGCGCGACCTCGGCGGCCTCGGCACGCAGGACGGTCGCCGCGTGCGCAGCGGCAAGCTGTTCCGCAGCGGCAATCCGGCCTTCGCCAGCGTGGCCGACATGGCGCGCCTGCGCGCGCTGCAACTCGACATGGTGATCGACTTCCGCTCTTCCGGCGAGAAATCGCCCGAAGAGGGTGCGTTCGGCCAGGCCTTCCGCWGGGTCGCCACGCCGGTGCTCGAAGGCAGCATGTCGATGGCGGAGCTGATGCCGCGCATGCGTGACGGCAGCCCCGCGCAGATGGAGGCCTTCATGCTGGAGGTCTACGGCGATTTTCCGCGCAAGTACCAGGCTGCCTTCGGCGGCTTCCTCAAGACCGCGGAAGCGGGCGGCAACCTGCTGTACCACTGCACCGCAGGCAAGGACCGCACCGGATTCGCGTCGTTGTTGCTGCTCGCCGGCCTGGGTGTCGGCCGGGAAGCCATCATGGCCAACTACCTGGAGTCCAATCACTGGAACCAGGGCTTCAACGCGCAGATGAGCGCGCGGGCCGCGCAGGGCGGCGTCGATCCCGAAGTGATGCGGCCGCTGCTGGAAGTGCGGGCGTCCTACCTGGAGGCGTCGATGCAGGCCATCGAGCGGGACTACGGCGGCATGGCGGCTTACCTCGGCGAGGTGCTCGCGGTGGATGTGCGGCGCCTGCGGCAGGCCTATCTGGCGTCCTAGGCCGCTTTCTCCGCCAGCATGATGCGCGCGGTATTCAGCGCGATCATGCCCTCCTCGTCCGTGGGCAGCACCAGCACTGGCACGCGGCTGCCGTTGCGGCTGATGCGCTGGCGGTTCTCGCCGTTGGCGGCGGCGTCCAGGCTGATGCCGAACAGGTCGGCCAGGCGCGCGCAGATCCGCTCGCGCACGGGCGGCGAATTGGCGCCGATGCCGGCCGTGAACACCAGCGCGTCGAGCCCGCCCAGCGTGGTGGCCAGCTTGCCGATTTCCTGCGCGGCGCGGTAGGCGTAGAAATCGATCGCCAGGCGCGCGCGCGGCGCGTCGCTGGCCARCAGGGCGCGCATGTCGCTGCTCACGCCGGACAAGCCCTTGAGCCCCGATTCCTGGTACAGCATGGTCTCGATGTCTTTGGTGCTCATGCCTTGCTGCGACAGCCACAGGACGGCGCCGGCGTCGATGGCGCCGCAGCGCGTGCCCATCGGCAGGCCGTCGAGCGCGGTGAGGCCCATGGTGGATTCGATGCTGCGGCCCTCGCGCATGGCGCACAGGCTGGCGCCGTTGCCGAGGTGCGCCACGATGACGCGGCCGGCGGAGAGATCGGGCGCCACCTGCTGCAGCCGGCGCGCGATGTACTCGTAGGACAGGCCGTGGAAGCCGTAGCGGCGGATGCCGCGCTCGAAGTTCGGCCACCTGTGCCACCGGGAAGCGTTCGTCGGCGACCACGCGGCCGTCGGCCATGCTCGCGGTCAGGCGCGGCGCCACGCCGATGCCCTCGATCTGGCCGTGCGCGCTGAGCACCGGGTTGATGTCGGGGCTGGCGTGCGCGGCCTCGGGTACGGTGTAGACCGAGACCTTGACGCTGGACGAGCCGGCATTGACGACGAGAATGGTGGGATGGGTGGCGCTCACGCTGGCATGCCTCCTTGCAACAACATCGATGGGAACGACCGGATGCGGCGATTCAGACCGCGGCGCTCGCCTGGGCGGTGCGCCGCGCATGCGCCAGCAGCACGGTGATGGCGCAGCTGCCGATGCGCGCGCGCACGCTGTCGGCGCGGCTGGTGAGGATGATGGGCACGCGTGCGCCCAGCACGATGCCGGCGGCTTCGGCGCCGGCCAGGAAGGTGAGTTGCTTGGCCAGCATATTGCCGGATTCGAGGTCCGGCACCAGCAGGATGTCGGGGTCGCCCGCCACCTCGGAGACGATGCCCTTGGTGACGGCGGCCTCGCGGCTGATGGCGTTGTCGAATGCCAGCGGGCCGTCGAGGATGCCGCCTTCGATCTGCCCGCGCCGGCTCATCATGCACAGCGCCGCGGCGTCGATGGTGGAGGGGATCTTGTCGGTGACCGTCTCCACCGCCGAGAGGATGGCCACCTTGGGGCTTGCGATGCCGAGCACGCGCAGCAGGTCGATCGCGTTGCGGCAGATATCGGCCTTGTCGTTGAGGGTGGGGAAGATGTTGACCGCGGCATCGGTGATGAACAGCGGCTTGTGATAGCTGGGCACGTCCATGGCGAACACGTGCGAGAGGCGGCGCGCGGTGCGCAGGCCGGTCGCGGAGGCGGTGACCTCGTGCATCAGCTCGTCGGTGTGCAGGCTGCCCTTCATCAGCAACTCGGCCTCGCCGGCGCGTATCGCCGCCACCGCGCGCGCGGCGGCGGCGTGGCTGTGTGGCACGTCGATCAGTACGGCGTCGCCCAGCGCCAGCGCATTGGCCTCGGCGACCTGGCGGATGCGCGCGGCGGGCCCGATCAGCAGCGGCACGATCAGGCCGAGGCTGGCCGCCTGCAGCGCGCCGCCGAGCGAGGATGCATCGCAGGGGTGCGCCACGGCGGTCGGAATGGCGGGCAGGTCGGCGCAGCGCGCGAGCAGGACGGAATACTTGTCGAGATTCTGGGTCATCGGCTTTCCAGTGCGTCCGGGTGAGTCGATCCGGGTGAGTCGATCCAGCGTCGGCGCGCGGGGGCGTGCTGCGTCGCGCAAAAAAAGCAAAGCCAAGTATAGGTCATGTTGCGGGCGCCAAGATGACACCGCGCAAGCGCGGCATGGCTTGGCGCGTCCGTGGCCGAGTGGCGCCCGCGCGGCGCCGGAGGGCGCTTGTCAAGCGTCGGGACCGCTGGTAGATTTGCTGTGCTGCAGGGCWACAATCCGGCAACGACCCGGTRCCTGCCCCTGCCTCCAACGCCACATGCAGGAGGAAGCCGAGTGAACGCACGTGTACCCGTCATCCAGTCTGGCAGCGAATACGGGGGCCGGGGATCCGGGCTGCCGATGCCCCCCGCGTGGTCCTACGCCATCGATGCCTGGCAGCGCGGCATCCTGTTGCTGGACATCCTGCGCGAGCGCGGCAACCAGACCTTGGAGCACGAGCGCGAAGGCATGCCGCCGGTGCTGGCGTTCAGCCACGAGATCGTGGTCGACGGCCGCACGCTCGCGCAGCCCGCCAACTATGCGCTGCTGCGCGTGCTGCCGCCGCCGGGCTGCGAAGACAGCGACGACACCAGTCGGCCCTTCGTGGTCATCGATCCGCGCGCCGGGCACGGCCCCGGCATCGGCGGCTTCAAGATCGACAGCGAGATCGGCATCGCGCTGCGGCGCGGCCATCCCTGCTACTTCGTCACCTTCTTCCCCGTGCCGTGCCCGGGGCAGACCATCGAGAGCGTGGCGCGCGCCGAAGCCGTGTTCCTCCAGGCCGTGGTCGAGCGGCACCCGCATGCGCAGGGCAAGCCCTTCGTGATCGGCAATTGCCAGGGTGGCTGGGCGCTGATGATGCTGGCCGCGGCCGCGCCCGATCTGCCCGGGCCGCTCCTGCTCGCTGGCTCGCCGCTGTCGTACTGGGCCGGCGTGCGCGGGCGCAATCCGATGCGCTACAGCGGTGGCCTGCTGGGCGGCTCTTGGCTGGCGTCGCTCGCGGCCGATCTCGGCAACGGCCGCTTCGACGGCGCCTGGCTGGTGCAGAACTTCGAGCAGCTCAATCCCGCCAACACCTTGTGGAAGAAGCTCTACGACGTGTACGCGAACGCCGACACCGAGCGCGAGCGTTTCCTCGCGTTCGAGCGCTGGTGGGGCGGCCACTTCCTGCTCAACCGCGCCGAGATCGACTGGATCGTGCAGAACCTGTTCGTCGGCAACCATCTCACGGCCGGCGAGGTGCGCAGCGCCGACGGCAACGTCACGGTGGACCTGCGCAACGTGCGCTCGCCGATCGTGGTCTTTGCKTCCTGGGGCGACAACATCACGCCGCCSCAGCAGGCGCTGGACTGGATCCCCGATCTCTACGCCAGCGTCGACGAGATCGTCGCCAACGAACAGGTCATCGTCTACTGCCTGCACGAGAAAGTAGGGCACCTCGGCATCTTTGTCTCGGCCAGCGTGGCCAACCGAGAGCACACCGAGCTGATCTCCGCGCTGGACCTGATCGACGTGCTGCCGCCCGGCCTGTACGAGGCGCGCATCGAGGACATCGCACCTGATACTTCGCACCTGGAGCTGATCGACGGCCGCTACCTGGTGCGCTTCGAGCGCCGGACCATCGCCGATATCCTCGCGCTCGACGACGGCCGCGAAGACGAGCAGGCCTTCGAGGTGGTGCGGCGCGTGGCGCAGGTCAATCAGCGCCTGTATGACACCTTTGTCTCGCCGGCGCTGCAGGCCGTGACCTCCGAAGCGGGCGCCTACGCAATGCGGCAGATGCATCCCGCGCGGCTGGAGCGCTCGCTGGCGTCCGACGCGAATCCGTGGATGGCGTGGATTGCAGCGCTGGCGCCCGCGGTGCGCGAGGCGCGCCAGCCCGTGGCGCAGGACAATCCTTTCCTGGCGCTGGAGCGCGCTGCGTCGGACGGCATCGTGCGCATGCTGGATGCCTGGCGCGACCAGCGCGACGCTGGCTGCGAGCAGCTGTTCGAGGCGCTGTACCAGTCGCCCTGGCTGTCTGCGCTGGTGGGCTTCGCGCCCGGCGCGCAGCGGCGCGGGCCGCCGCCGCAAAGCGTGGCGCTGCGCGAGGAGCTGACCGCCCGTCGCATCCACGATGCGCGGCAGCAGATCGACCAGGGCACGCCGCTGGATGCCTTCATGCGAATCCTTGCCTATGTCGCCGACGAGAGCGCGGGGATCGAGGAGCGTCCCTTCAACCTGATGCGCAAGATGGCGAAGGAGCACCTGGCGCAGCAACCGGACATTGCGACCGTCAAGGCCACGGTCAAGCGCCAGAGTTTTATCGTCGGGCTCGATCCCGCGCGCGCGGTGGCCGCGTTGCCACAGCTGTTGCCGGACGGCGCGCAGCGCCACCGCGTGATGGTGGCGATCCACCGCATCCTTACCGTGCGCGCGCCGCTCGAAGGCGCGAGGCTGGCGCGCTACCGCGAGGTTGCGCGCGTGCTGGGTACCGATCACACGGCACGGCCGGCGCCGGTCGGCGCGCCCGTGCCGGCAGCCGGCGCCACCGATGCGGCCGAATCCAACTCCTGAACGAACGAGGCTTCTCATGACGCAAGTTCCGAATCCCCCCTTGCTGGGCGCTCGCGTGCTGGTGGTCGGCGTGGCCAATGCGGAATCCATCGCATGGGGCTGCGCGCGCGCCTTCCGCGAGCTTGGCGCCGAGATCGCGCTGACCTATCTCAACGACAAGGCCTACCCGCATGTGGCGCCGCTGGCCGAGGCGGTAGGCGCGACCATCCTGATGCCGCTCGACGTGGAAGATCCCGCGCAGGAGCAGGCGCTGTTCGAGCGCATCGCGCAGCAATGGGGCAAGCTCGACGCGCTGGTCCACTCGGTGGCGTTCGCGCCGAGGGAGGACCTGCACGGTGGCCTGCTCAATTCGTCGGCGTCCGGCTTCGCGCGCGCCATGGATGTGTCCTGCCATTCCTTCGTGCGCCTGGCGCGGCGCGCGGTGCCGCTGATGAGCGACGGCGGCAGCCTGTTCGCGATGAGCTACGAGGGCGCCGTCCGGGTGGTGCCGAACTATGACCTGATGGGTCCGGTCAAGGCTGCGCTCGAGGCCACCTGCCGCTACCTGGCGCACGAGCTGGGCCCGCGCGGCATCCGCGTGCACGCGATCTCGCCCGGCCCGCTCAAGACCCGTGCCGCCTCCGGCCTGAAGGATTTCGAGCGGCTGCTGGCCGACGCTGCCGGGCGCGCGCCGCTCGGCGAGCTGGTGGACATCATGGACGTGGGCTTCGCCACCGCCTACCTGGCCACGCCGTACGCGCGCCGCATTTCCGGCAACACCGTCTACGTGGATGGCGGCGTGCACATCATGGGGTAGCGCCTTGCCGGCCCGCGCCGCCTACAATGGTTGAAACAACAAGGGCCGGTGCCGTCCACGCGTACGCGCGCCCCTCCTATCGGGAGCACGACATGAAGGTACTCATCCGGGGCCTGCACCGCGATGTGACCGAACCGATGCTGCGCGAAAAGCTGGCGCCCTACGCGCCTGTCATCTCGGTGGAAATGGTGCGCGAGGGTGACCCGGAGCACCCGTGGGCCTGGGTCGACCTGGCCGTCGACCCGTTTACGGCGTGGCGCCTGCTGCGCCAGTTCGACCGCCAGTATTTCGCCGGCAGCATGATGCGCTGGTATATCCCCGCCCACCAGGGCTAGGCGCGCCGGCATGTCCGGATTGGCATTACCATAGCTGGCTGTGCCACTTTGCGGCGCTGCCCTGGCGCAGCGCCCCTCCACGCATGCTAGAACTCGACGGTGCGATCTGGTTTCGCTCCGGCAGCCGGGACTGGGGCGGCCGCGAGCGCATCGCCCTGCTGGCGGCGATCGGCGAGCACGGCTCGATCACCGCCGCGGCCAAGGCCGTGGGCCTGAGCTACAAGGCCGCCTGGGACGCCATCGACGCGATGAACAACAGCGCTGGCGAGCCCCTGGTGGTGCGCGCCACCGGCGGCAAGGGCGGCGGCGGCACGGTGCTGACCGCGCGCGGCCAGAGCCTGATCCGTACCTATCGCGCGCTCGAGCTGGAACACCAGCGCTTCATCGCCCACCTTGCCAGCCTGGGCAACCTTGCCGAGCCCGCGCAGGATGACCTCGACCTGATCCGCCGCTTCATGGTCCGGACCAGCGCGCGCAACAAGCTGTTCGGCACGGTGGCGGCGATCCGCGCCGGCGCCGTCAACGACGAGGTCGCGCTGGCGCTGGCGGGCGGCCAGCAGGTCATCGCCACGATCACCCATGAAAGCGTGCAGACGCTGGGCCTGGCGCCGGGCGTGGAGGCCTTTGCCCTGGTCAAGGCGTCCTCGGTACTGCTTGGCCTGCCGGACTCGGGCCTGCGGCTGTCGGCACGCAACCAGTTGCCCGGCAGCGTGGCGCGCGTGCTGCCCGGCGCGGTCAGCACCGAAGTGGCGCTCGAACTCGATGGCGGCGGCACCGTGGTGTCCGTCGTCACCAGCGACAGCGYGGCGGCGCTGGGGCTCGTGCAAGGCAGCCGTGCGCTGGCCGTGTTCAAGGCTTCGAGCGTGATCCTCGGCACCCTGTGAGCGGCGCGGCGCCCGGCCGCGCTAGAATCCGGCCTCCGCGCCGCGGCGGCAGAAGCGGCGGTGGCGGCTGCAGCGGCGGCAATGAGCAGAACAACAAGAACCGAATGAAGAAAACGCCCGGGCATCGCTCCCGCCTGACCATTTTTTGCTGGCCGCACGGCCATTGCACGGCGCGCGCCGGCCTGCCGGCGGGAGGGCGCTGAGCATGGACGCCGCCATTGCCGGCTTCAGCCTGGGGCTGTCGCTGATCCTCGCCATCGGCTCGCAGAATGCCTTCGTGCTGCGCCAGGGCCTGCGGCGCGAGCACGTGTTCTGGGTCTGCCTGGTGTGCGCGCTGTCCGACGCCGCGCTGATCCTGATGGGCGTGTCGGGCTTCGCCGTGCTGATGCGCAAGCTCCCGTGGCTTGGCGACGCCATGCGCTACGGCGGCGCGGCCTTCCTGCTGTGGTACGGCGCGCGCAGTTTCTGGGCCGCGTGGCGCACCTCGGGCGTACTCGCGCCGAGCGATGCGCAGCCGCGTCCGCTGGCGGCCACGCTGGCGGTGTGCCTGGCGCTGACCTGGCTCAACCCGCATGTGTACCTCGATACGGTGATGCTGATCGGCTCGGTTTCCACCCAGTTCGCCGGACGCGCGAGCGCTTTCGCGGCCGGGGCGATGGTGGCCTCGTTCGTATTCTTTTTCGCGCTGGGCTACGGCGCCGCGCTGCTGCGGCCGGTGTTCGCCAGGCCCACGGCGTGGCGCGTGCTGGAGATCGTGATCGGCATCACCATGTGGGTCATCGCCGCGCGGCTGCTGCTGGACTGAGATGCCGCGACACCGCGCAACCAGCACGGAAACACGGAAACACGGAAACACGGAAACACGACATGCCTAGAAACGTGGAAATCAAGGCCCGCATCGCCAGCATCGATGCGCTGGTCCCGCTGGTGGCCCCGCTGGCCGATCACGGGCCGGAACGGATCGAGCAGGACGATACCTTCTTCCGCTGCGCCAGCGGCCGGCTGAAGCTGCGCGCGTTTGCCTCGGGCGAGGGGCAACTGATCTTCTACGCGCGCGCCGACCAGGCCGGGCCCAGGGAGAGCCACTACATCATCTCGCCGACGGCGGCACCCGATTCATTGCGTGCCGCGCTGGCGGCGGCCTGGGGCGAGGACGGACGTGTGCGCAAGACGCGCGTGCTCTACCTGGCGGGCCGCACGCGCGTGCACCTGGACCGGGTGGAAGGGCTGGGAGATTTCCTCGAGCTGGAAGTGGTGCTGGCCGAAGGCGAGCCGGCCGCGGCGGGCGTGGCCGAAGCGCACGCCTTGCTGGCCAGGCTCGGGGTGGCGCAGGAGCAGCTGGTGGAAACCGCCTACGTGGACCTGCTGCGCGCGGGGTAAGGCAGGAGCGGGGCGCGGGTGGCTACACCCGCGCCGATGCCGGCGCATAGACCTGCGGATGGCCTTTCACCGGCCCGCCCCCGTGGATGCGCCCGTCGCGCACCTCCAGCACATGATCCCCGAGCGCTTCCACATCATCGGGGTCATGCGAAATCACCAGCATCGGCACCTCGAGATCGGCCTGCAAGGCCTTCAGCTCGGTGCGCATGCGTACGCGCAGCGCGGGGTCCAGCGCGGAGAACGGCTCGTCGAGCAGCACGATGTCCGGCTGTGCAACCAGCGCGCGCGCCAGCGCCGTGCGCTGCTTCTGGCCGCCGGAGATCTCGCCGGGATAGTTGCCGGTGATCGCGCCCAGGCCAAAGGCATCGATCCAGCGCCGTGCTTCGGGGTGGCTGGCCTTGCGGCGCGGGTTGCGCCAGCCGCGCTCGAGCCCGAAGGCGATGTTCTGCGCCACCGTCAGGTGGGGAAACAGCGCGTAGTCCTGGAACAGGTAGGCCACGCGGCGCTCCTGCGGGCGTACGTTGACATGGGCCTGGCTGTCGAACAGGGTGCGGTCGTTCAGCACGATGCGGCCGCTGTCGGGCCGCAGCAGGCCGGCGATGGCCCGCAGCGTGAGGCTCTTGCCCGCGCCCGAGGGGCCGAACAGCGCGATGCGGCGGCTCGTGGAGTCGAAGGCGATGTCCAGCGAGAAGCGGCGGTCGTCGGAGCCGAGATCCTTGCGGACTGTCACATGCATGCTCATGGCGGATCTACCCTAAGGCCTTGCGGCTGGATGGCACCAGCCGGCCTGCCGCCACCAGCAGCACCACGCAGGTGACCGAGGTCACCAGCACCAGCAGGTTGGCGGTATTGTCGTCGCCGGCCTGCACGGCCTCGTAGATGGCGACCGACAAGGTTTGCGTGCGGCCCGGCAGGTTGCCGGCCACCATCAGGGTGGCGCCGAACTCGCCCAGGGCCCGCGCGAAGGCCAGCAGCACGCCGGCGATGATGCCGCGCGCGGCCAGCGGCAGCGTGACGCGGAAGAAGATGCCGGCCTCCGGCGTGCCGAGCACGCGCGCGGCGTCCTCGTACTGGGTGTTCACACCCTCGAAGGCGGCGCGCGCGGACTTGAGCACCAGCGGGAAGGCGACGATGGTGGACGCCAGCACCGCGCCCTGCCAGGTGAAGACCAGCTCGATGCCGGCGCGGCCCAGCCATTCGCCCAGCACGCCGCGGCGCCCCACCATGACCAGCAGGTAATAGCCCATCACGGTGGGCGGCAGCACCAGCGGCAGCGTGAGGATGGCGTCGACCACGTCGCGCGCGCCGGAGCGCCAGCGCGACAAGGCATAAGCCGCGGCCACGCCGAGCACAGTGTTGAGCACGGTGGCCCAGCCCGCTACCTTGAGCGACAGCGCCAGCGGGACCCAGACGGATTGCAGGGAATTCATAAGGATGGCCGGCCGGACCAGGCGGGCCGGCGGCGGGAGGAGCCGGGCCCGGTTCCCGCACCCGGCTCGCGCGTGAGGGTCAGGGCTTCAGGAAGCCATACTTGGCCAGTACGGCCTGGCCTTCGGCCGACAGCACATAGCTGACGAAGGCGGAGGCCTCGGCCGGCTGCCTGGCGATGGCGGTGACGGCGATCGGGTAGGTGACCGGCTGGCGGGTCGGCACGCGCAGCGCCACCTTGACCTTGTCCGGCATGATGGCCGCGTCGGTGGCGAAGACGAAGCCGGCCTCGACTTCGCCGCGCGCCACGTAATCCAGGCTCTGGCGCACGTTCTGCGCCATCACGCCCTTGGCCGACACGGCGTCCCACACGCCCGCGGCTTCCAGCGCGCCCTTGGTATAGCGGCCCACCGGCACCGAGGCCGGGTTGCCGAAGGCAATGCGCTTGAACTCGGGCTTGGCCAGATCCTGCAGCTTGCCCACTTCCTGCTTGCTGTCGGCCGGCAGGATCAGCGCGAGCTGGTTGGCGGCGAAGTCGCGGCGCGTCGAGGCGTTCACCACGCGCGCGGCCTCGGCCTTGGTCATCGCATCCTGGTCGGCGGAGGCGAACACGTCGGCCGGCGCGCCGTTGACGATCTGCTGCATCAGCACGTCCGAGGCGCCGAAGTTCAGGATCACCTTGGTCTGCGGATGCGCGCGCTCATAGGACTCCGCCAGCGACTTGAAGGCGTTGGTCAGGCTGGCTGCGGCCGATACCACCAGGTCGGCGCCGAAGGCGGCCGGCGCGGACAGCGCCAGCGTGGCGGACAGCAGCAGGCCGGCCGCGAACGAAGCGGTCCGGCGGGTGCCGCGCGATCGACGGGGCAGGGCGGGCGAAGCGGGGATCGGTTGCATGGGCATGGCGGTGCGCAGGTTGGCGTAGCTGGGGTAGCTGGAGTAGCGGACTTAGCAGGCAGGACGGGCCCGCAAGCCTGCCAAATGCGCAATATATGACGGTATATAACGCGGCGTCAATGGCACATTCGCCAGCTTCGGCATGCCTTGCGCGCGATGACCGGGGCGCGCATGCATGCCATCTGCGCCGTCACGGCCGTGTAACCGGTGCGTCACCCTGCTGCCATTGACGCCCGCGACAATGTCCGGCGCCGGGCGCCACGCAAAAAAAATGCCGGCGGGTGGCCGGCATCACGCCTTGCGAATGAGGGGCCCGCGCTCATGCCGGCGGGTTGATGTCCTTGAAGGCGCTCTTGAGCATCTGGCGCAGCTCCGGTCCATCCTCGTGCTGGTGGACCTGCACCGCATGCTGCACGGCGACCTGGAGCAGTTCGTCCTCGGTGTCGGCGCTGAGGGCGACCGTGCACTTGGACTCGCTGGGGAAATCGCGGCAATCGATGTATTTGCGTCCCATGGGTGACTCCTGACGCGGGTGAGGGTTGTGTATCGGCCGGGGCAGCTGCCGTGTCCCGGTGGCAGCGTCCCGCTGCGTGCCGCCGGGCCGCGTGTTCAGTATAGGGCGGCCGCCGCAAAAACCCGCCCTCGCCGTCAGATCGGCTATCCTCGAGCGTCACTTAGTCCATGGCACCAGCCGACACCCAACCCCCGACACCAAAGCCAAGATGAAATCGATCTACCTAGCCGGTTTCGACGTCTTCCGTGCCAACGCCGTCGCCTACGGCGAACGCCTGAAAGCGCTGTGCGCCCAGCACGGCTTTGCGGGCCTGTATCCGCTCGACAAGGCCGCCCCGGCGGGCCTGCCGGGGCCCGATACCGCACGCTGGATCTACGAGGCCAATATCAACCTGCTGCGCCGCGCCGATATGGTGATGGCCAATCTCGACGACTTCCGCGGGCCCGGCGAGCCGGATTCGGGGACGGTGTTCGAGGTCGGCTTCGCGGTGGCATTGCAGAAGCCGGTGTGGGGCTACAGCAGCGACGCCGGCACCTTGCTCGAGCGGGTGGGCGTGGCGAAGGCCGCATCGGGCGAGATGCTCGATGCGCGCGGCTTCGTGGTGGAGGATTTCGGCCTGGGCAAGAACCTGATGCTGGCCTGCTCCGTGAAGCTGGTGGACGGCGGGCCGGCGCAGTGCCTGGCGGCGATGGCGGAAGCCGAGCGGCGGCGCAGTTGCCGCGGCAACGGTACGCAGGCCGAAGACTGAACAGCGGCGGGGGCTACCCCTGCGGTCAGCGCCGCAATGCGTCCATGCCGGCGGCGATGTCGTCGGCCGTGTTGGCCACGATCTGGCGGTAGGCGGCCACCACGCCGTCCACCGCGCCCGGCGCCGGCAGTTCGGCCTGGGTGCGGCCGGCGCTGATCTTGCCATCGGGCAGGCGGCGCACGGTCCAGTTGATGGTGGCGCTGGCGCGCTGGCCGACGCTGGCCTCCAGGCGCACCACTTCGGTCGTGATGCGGTACACCGGCGCCACGTCCGACAGGCCCTGCTGGTAGGTGTCGACCGCGCCGAGCCGGGCCTGCAGCTGCTGCGAAAGCGCATCGCGAAGTTCGTCGGGCAGCGGCGCGGACCAGCGCGACAGGTCGAGCAGCCTGAGCTCGCCGTCCTGGCCGTCGCGTACCACCAGTTGGGGGCGGTTCAACCGCTCCGGCACGCGCACCGGCGCCACCTCGATCCACATCGGCTGTGCGGCGGCGGCGGGAGCGGCTGCGTCGGCGCCGCCGGCGCCCTGCGCCAGCGTGTAATAGCGCGGATCGGGCGAGGCGCAGCCGGGCAGCAGCGCGGCCGCGAGCGGCAGGGCGAGCAGCACGGCAGACATCATCTTGCGGGTCATCATTGTTTCTCCGGCTTGCCGCGCACCAGCGCTTCGGGGTGGCGTTCCAGGTAGTCGGTCAGCGCGCGCAGCGACGCCGCGGTGCGCGTGAGCTCCTGCATCATGCGGCGCGTGTCTTGCTGCAGCGGCGCGTCGGAGGCCAGCGTGCCGCTGGCGGCGCTGAGCGTCTTGCGGGCGTCCTGCAGCGCGGCCACCACCTGCGGGGCCACGTCGCCGTTGAGCTGGCTGACCAGCTTGTCGGCGCCGGCGAGCATGGTGTTGAGCGAGGCCATGGAGGTACGCACGTCCTGGCCGATCTGCTCGAACGGCACCTTGTCGATCTTGTTGACGATGTCGCCCAGCTTGGCCTGGAGTTCGTCGAAGGTGCCCGGCGTGGTGGCCAGTTCGGGCATCGCGGCGTTGAGGTCCACGTTGACCGGTGGCGCCTTGGGGAAGAAGTCCAGCGCCACGTAGAGCTGCCCGGTCAGCAGGTTGCCGGTGCGCAATTGCGCGCGCATGCCGCGCTTGATCAGGGTCTGGACGATGTTGCGGGCACGATTGACGTCTTCCATGTCGCGCGCGCGGAAGCCCATGCGCGAGGGATAGAGTTCCACCACCACCGGTAGCCGGAAGGCCTTCTTGTCGCTCAGGTACTCGATGCCGATCGAGCGCACCTGGCCCACCACCACGCCGCGGAAGTCGACCGGCGCGCCGGGCGAGAGCCCGCGCACCGACTGGTCGAAGTTCAGCACGGCGAGCGATGGTATCAGTTCCTCGGGCTCCTTCATCGCTTCGGTCTGGTCGCTGGAGAGCAGGAACTGGGTGTTCTCGTTGGCGGCCGCGGTCACTCTGCTGTCGTCCGGCGCCTGGAAGGCCACGCCGCCCAGCAATACCGTCACCAGCGACTGCGTATTGAGCTTGAAGCCGCCGGCGTCGAGCTTGATGTCCACGCCGCTGGCGTGCCAGAAGCGGGTATCGGCCGTGACCAGGTTATCGTAGGGCTTGTTGATGAACACGCGCAGCGAGAGATCGCGCCCGTTGGGCTCGAGCTGGTAGGCCACCACCTGCCCCACCTGCACGCGGCGGTAGTAGACCGGCGAGCCTATGTCGAGCGAGCCGAGATCGGCGGCGCGCAGCAGGAACTGCTTGCCCGAGGCATCGGTGGTGACCGCGGGCGGCACTTCGAGCCCGGTGAAGTCGCGCACGCGCTCCTCGGACTTGCCGGCGTCCACGCCGATATAGGCACCCGACAGCAGCGTCTCCAGCCCCGAGATGCCGCTGGTGGCGAAGCGCGGGCGCACCACCCAGAAGCGTGTGTCCTTGGCGGAAAAGCTGGCCGCGTCCTGGGTCAGGTCGATCTTGGCGATCACGTGCGAGCGGTCAGGCGCCAGGCGCACCGACTTGACCAGGCCGATGTCCACGTCCTTGTAGCGCACCGGCGTCTTGCCAGGCGTGAGGCCTTCGGCGGTGCGGAAGGTGACCGTGATCCCGGGGCCGCGCTCGGCCAGCGTGTGGATCAGCAGCGAGAGCCCGACCACGGCGGCCACGATCGGAATCAGCCATACCAGCGAGGGCAGCCAGCGTGCGCGCCTGCGGCGCTCGGGCGCGGGCGGCAGCGGCGGAGGTGGCGGCGGAGCAGAGGGGTTGTCAAGGTCGGGCATCGTTTGTATCCAGCGAATCCCACAGCAGGCGGGGATCGAAACTGAGTGAGGCCAGCATGGTCAGCACCACCACGGAGCCGAAGGCCATGGCACCGGCGCCGGGGATGATGGTGGCGAGCGCGCCCGCGCGCACCAGCGAGGCCAGCAGCGCTACCACGAAGATATCGAGCATCGACCAGCGGCCGATGACTTCCACCAGGCCGTACAGCCTGGTCTGCTGGCGGATGCGCCAGCGCGAGCGAAAGTGCACGGACAGCAGCAGCAGCGTGAGGATCATCATCTTCAGCAGCGGCACCACGATGCTGGCGATCAGCACCACGATGGCCAGCAGGTTCGATCCCGACAGCCACAGGTAGACCACGCCGGAGAAGATGGTGTCGCGCTGCGTGCCGAGGATGGACTGGGTCACCATCACCGGCAGCAGGTTGGCGGGGATATAGAGGATGAAGGCCGACAGCAGGAAGGCCCAGGTGCGCGTGAGGCTCTGCGGCTTGCGGTGGTGCAGGGTGGCGCCGCAGCGCGGGCAGGGCTCGCCCGCCAGCGCGCGCGGGCTGAGCGCGTCGCAGGCGTGGCAGGACACCAGCCCCATCGAGGTGGCGGTGGGCACCTGCGGCAGCGGCTTTGCCTCGTCGTCGTCGGTCAGTTC
>NZ_JBFTND010000200.1:0-13709 GCF_056397305.1 Cupriavidus sp. 05N40 | reverse complement strand
GCCCCGGGCGCGGCGCCGGATGACGCGCCGCCCTCCGCGCCCTCGCCGGCCTGGAGCAGCTCGCCGCCGCTGGCCGGCGGCGCCAGTGCGCGCAGGCGCGCGTCGCGCTCCGCGCGGGGCAGGTCGCCGATGCGCCTGGCGGCAGCATAGAAGGCAGCCCAGTCGCCGCCGCTTTGCGCCAGCAGCACCGTGAAGGCCGGCACCCACTGCTGGTAGGTGGCCACCGCGGCCAGTTGCGCATTGGTCAGCGGGCGCTCGAACCAGCGGTCGTAGCCGCTGTAGCCGCCCCACTCCTCCTTGAGCCGGGCATAGCGCGCGCGCAGGGCAGCGAAGATCTCCGCCTTGCGGGCACGCTTGGCCTCGTCCGGCAGCGGCGAGCGGTACAGCGCGTCGAGGCGGTCGCGCGTATCCAGCAACATGGCGCGGAACTGCAGGCGGCGCATATCGTACTGGCGGTAGCTGGCGCGCGCATCGGGCGAAGCCGCCAGCGCCAGCCAGCGTTCCACGCCGGCGGTCTCCACCGCGGTGGCGAAGGATTCGTTGAAGGTGGTGTCGTTGCGCACGTAGACCACCTGGTGCGCCAGTTCGTGGAAGATCAGCCTGGCCAGCTCGCCCTCGGGCTGGTAGACGAAGGTATTGAGCAGCGGATCATCGAAGTAGCCCAGCGTGGAATATGCCGGGATGCCGGCCACGTAGGGCTCGAGCCCTTCCTTGCGCAGGCCTTCGGCATAGTGGTCGGCGTCGGCCTGAGCGTAGTAGCCGCGGTAACTGATGCACCCCACCACCAGGAAGCACCACTTGTGCAGCTCCATCGACAGCTCCGGGGTGGCGAACACGCTCCACACCACATAGGGCCGGTGCAGGTTGGCATAGCGCCGGTAGCTGCCGTTGTCGGGCAGCTTGAGTTCCTGCGAGGCAAAGTCGCGGATGCTGCCCGCCAGGGCCAGGCGCTGCGCCAGCCGCGTGTCCTTGGCCTGCTGTGCGGCGGCGATCGCGTCCGGCAGCGGCCGCGCCTCGGCCATCAGGCCGAGGTGCCCGCCGATCGACTGCGCGTAGTAGCCGACCGTGTCGCAGCCGGCCAGCACGGCTGCGAGCCCCAGCAAGGCCAGGGTTCGCAGCACGCGGGACGGCCGGCGGCTCATGACAGCATGGGCTCCGCCCGGGCGGCAGCCGCGGCGGGCGCGGCTTCGACCTGCACCAGGCAGTCGTAGAACACCGGCGCGCGGCCCAGGTCGGTCAGGCGCTGGCTGGTCAGCTCATTGGCATTCTTGCCGTCCGGCGCCAGCTTCTTCCACCAGATCGACAGCCCTACCACCAGCCCGCGCCGCGCGCGGTCGGTCACGCGGGCGCGCGCCAGCAGGCTGCCGCGGTCGTTGAAGGCGCGCACCATGACGCCGTTGGCGATGCCGCGCGCGGCGGCGTCCTCCGGGTGGATGTCGAGGTGCGGCTCGCCCTCGGTGGCGCGCAGGCTGTCGACATTGACGAAGGTGCTGTTGAGGAAATTGCGCGCCGGCGGCGAGATCATCGCCAGCGGATAGCGCGCGGCCAGCTCCGGGGCGGTCGCCGGGGTCTCGTACGGCGCCACGTAGCCGGGCAGCGGGTCGAGGCCGTCGCGGCGCATGGCTTCCGAGTAGAACTCGCACTTGCCCGAAGCCGTGGCGAAGCCGCCCGCGGCCAGCGGCGCGGCCGGCAGGTTGAGCTTCTGCCAGCCTTGCTCCTTGAGCGACTCCCAGCTGATGCCGGCGGCGCGCGGGTCCGTGGCCACGATGGCCTGCGCGGCGATCTCCTCATCGCTGTCGGCGAAGCACGGCTCGGCGAAGCCCATGCGCTGCGCCAGCCGGCGGAAGATCTCGGTGTTCGGCAGCGCCTCGCCGAGCGGGGCGACGGCCTGGTTGTTGGCCAGGAAATAGGTGTGGCCGTAGGCCTTGTGCACGTCCACGTGCTCGAGCTGGGTGGTGGCGGGCAGCAGGATGTCGGCGTAGTCGGCGGTATCGGTGCGGAACTGTTCCAGTACCACCGTGAAGAGGTCCTCGCGCGCGAAGCCCCGCGCGACGCTGGCGGAGTCGGGGGCGACCGCCACCGGGTTGCTGTTGTAGACCACCAGGGCCTCGATCTTCGGGCCCTGGTCGCTGTCGCCGGCATCCAGCAGCGCATCGCCGATGGTGCTCATGTTGACCGTGCGCGGCAGCGCCGGCAGGCCCGGCAGCAGGTCCGGGCGCTGCAGCGCCTGGTTGTCGACCGGGAAAAAGCCCGAGGTGGACAATTGCAGGCCGCCGGCGGCGTGGCGCCAGGCGCCGACCAGCGACGGCAGGCTGGCCACCGCGCGCACGGCCTGGCCGCCGCCGTGGGAGCGCTGCATGCCGTAGTTGAGGCGGATCGCCACCGGCTGGCGCTCGCGCACCGCCAGGTTGCCGTATAGCCCGGCCAGCCATTCGATGTCCGCCGCATCGATGCCGCACAGCGCGGCCGCGCGCGCCGGGCTGAATGCCTGGGCGCGCTCGCGCAGCGCATCGAAGCCCAGCGTGTGGTTGACGATGTACTCGTGGTCGAGCAGGTCGTCGCGCATCAGCACGTGCATGATGGCCAGCGCCAGCGCGCCGTCGGTGCCCGGCATGGGGGCGATATGGCGGTGGCATTTCTCGGCGGTCAGCGAGCGGTAGGGATCGATCGCCACCAGCKTGGCGCCGCGCCGCTTGGCTTCCTGCRCGCGYGTCCAGAARTGCAGGTTSGAGGCRATCGGGTTGCCGCCCCAGATGATGATGAGCCGGGCGTCGGCCACATGCTCGATATCSATGCCGATGCTGGCGCCGTAGGTATAGCGCAGCGCGGTGGCGCCTGCGCTGGCGCAGATGGTGCGGTCCAGCAGCGAGGCGCCGAGCTTGTGGAAGAAGCGCGCCGCCATGCTCTCGCCCTGCACCAGGCCCATGGTGCCGGCATAGCTGTAGGGCACGATCGCCTGCGCGTCGCGCGCGGCGATGGCCGACAGGCGCGTGGCCACGGTGTCGAGCGCCTCGTCCCAGGAAATCGGCACGAACTTCCCCTCGCCCTTGGCGCCGACGCGCTTCATCGGCGCCAGCAGGCGGTCGCGGTGGTAGGTGCGGTCCGTGTAGCGCGATACCTTGGTGCACAGCACGCCCTGGGTGCCGGGATGGTCGGGATCGCCGGCCACCTTGATGGCGCGCCCGTCCTCGACGGTGACGAGCAAGGCGCAGGTATCGGGACAATCGTGCGGACAGGCTGCACGGACGATGCGGGGGGCCATGGACTCTCCTGGCAAACGGATAGGGGCGGCGGTGCGGCCGGTGCCGGGTGGCTGGGCGGCCGGGCGGTCACATGCTGCGGGGCTGCCGGTGCCGCCGCGCTTGCCGCACAGCTATGCCAGCCTGCTTCGGGCGTATGCGCGGGCCTGGCGTGTTGTACGCCGGCGTCGCCCCGACGAGCGCCGCTGGGGAAATTGCTAGGCTCTGATTGTATTCGATTATGATAGCCCGGCGCCGCGCCGGGCTATCACGCCACGGCCGGCGGCACGGCAGCGCCGGCAGAGACCGGCAAGCATTCACGGGTAAAGAAACTTACCGTTTTCACGGGGTAATCATGCAAGTGCATTCTGGGGTCAGGGCCTGGCGCATCGCCGGCCTGCTGGTGGCGTGCGCCATCGGCTCGTTCATCGCCAGCGCCGGCGCGCAGAACGGTTCGCAAGGCAGCGCGCAGAACGGCGTCAGCGCCGATGCCATCCTGCTGGGCCAGTCGGCCGCCCTCACCGGGCCCACCTCGGTGCTCGGCAAGCAGATGAATGCAGGCGCACTGCTCTATTTCGACTACGTCAACCAGCACGGCGGCGTCTACGGCCGCAAGATCGAGCTCAAGGCGCTCGACGACTACTACGAGCCGGACGTCGCGGCCAAGAACACCCGCACCCTGATCGACGAAGACCACGCCTTTGCCCTGTTCGGCTACGTGGGCACCGCCACCAGCGAGGCGTCCCTGCCGCTGGCCACGCAAGCCCGGGTGCCGTTCTTCGCCCCGTTCACGGGTGTGCAGTCGCTGCGCCAGCCGTTCAACCGCTACGCCTTCCATGTGCGCGCCGGCTACAACGAGGAAACCGCCGCCATCCTGCGGCAGATCCAGACCACGGGCCTCAAGCGCGTGGCCGTCGTCTACAACGACGACGCCTTTGGCAAGGCCGGGGTCGACGGGCTCGAGCGCGCGCTCAAGGCATCGCCCGACAGCGGCGTGCAGATCGTCGCGCGCGAGGGGGTGGTGCGCAACACCACGGAAATCGGCGACGCCATGCAGGGTTCGATGAGGGCCAAGCCGGATGCGGTGGTCATGATCAGCGCGTACAAGACCGCCGGCGCCTTCGTCAAGGAAGCGCTGCGGCGCGGCTATAACGGCCAGTTCTACAACGTGTCCTTCGTCGGCACGCAGGCGCTGGCCAAGGAAGTGGGCCCGAAGGGCAGCGGCGTGATCATCTCGCAGGTCATGCCCCACCCCGGCAACGCGACGCTGCCGGTGGTGCGCGAATACCTGCGCCTGCTGCAGGCGGCGGGCAAGCCCAACGAGTTCGACTACGCCAGCATCGAAGGCTTCATCGCCGCCAAGGCGATGGTCGAAGGCCTGCGCCGCGCCGGCAAAGACCTCACCCGCGAGAAGCTGATGGCGGCGCTGGAGACCATGAAGAGTTTCGACCTGGGCGGCTTTGTCGTCAATTTCGGACCGGACAGCCATGTCGGCTCGAAATTCGTCGAGATGACCATCATCAACTCGCGCGGGCAGGTCATCCGCTGAGGTCTTCAGAGCACCGTTGGGTGATGCCTGGCCAAGCCCACCCCGGGCTCTGCTTGTCTGCCCTCCCCCGCTTGCCGGCTTGCGGGCTTGCGGGGACGAGGGCGGGCGCCGGCCATGACGCCACGCGCGCGCCAGCCGCTTACGCCATATCGTTCAAATGGCAGGCCGAGAAGCGCTGCGGCGCGATTTCCCTGAGCAGCGGCTGTTCCTCCCGGCAGCGCGGCATGGCATGCGGGCAGCGCGGGTGGAAATGGCAGCCCGGCGGCGGGTTCAGCGGCGAGGGAATCTCGCCCTTGATGGCCACGAAGGTCTTCTTGCCGACCTCCAGCTTGGGCGCCTCGGCCAGCAGCGCCTGGGTATAGGGATGGTTGGGGCTGGCGAACACATCTTCTGCCGGCGCCGACTCCACTACCCGCCCCAGGTACATGATCACCACGCGGTCGCTGATGTGCTTGACCACGCCCAGGTCATGGCTGATGAAGAGATACGTCAGGTTGAGATCCTGGCGCAGGCGCATGAACAGGTTCAGCACCTGCGCCTGGATCGACACATCGAGCGCGGCGACCGATTCGTCGCACACCAGGAACTCCGGCTTGACCGCCAGGGCGCGCGCAATGCCGATGCGGGCCCGCTGCCCGCCCGAGAACTGGTGCGGGAAGCGGCGCAGCACGGTGGGATCCATGCCCACGCGCACCAGCATGTCCTCCACATAGCGCTTCTGCTCGCCGCGCGGCACCATGCCGTGCACCACCGGGGCCTCGCCGACGATGTCCATCACGCGCAGGCGCGGGTTCAGCGAAGCATAGGGATCCTGGAAGATCATCTGGATCGCCAGCTGCTTCTCGCGTTTCTTCTCTGGCGGCAGGCGATCCAGGTCCACGCCCTTCCAGCGGCGCGCGCCTTCGGTCAGCGAATGCAGGCCGACCGCCATGCGCCCCAGCGTGGACTTGCCGCAGCCGGATTCGCCGACCAGGCCGACCACTTCGCCGGTGCGGATGGACAGGTCGACGCGATCCACGGCGTGCACGACCTCTTCGCGCGCGCCGGCGCCGAACAGGTTGGCGATCCTGGCGGCGGTGTCGAGCGACTTGACGAAGCGCTTGGAGACGCCTTCCAGTTCGAGGATCGGCGCGCTGGGCGTGGGTTCGGCGGTGGGTTCCGGCATATTGGAAGCGAGGGCGGGGTCAACGACGGCGGCACTCATGCGGCCTCCTGCTGGGACAGAACCGGATGGAAGCAGCGCAGGTGGCGCCCGTCGGCCGCGGTGTCGAGCGGGGGCGGCGTCTTGCACACGTCGGTGGCGTAGGCGCAGCGCTCGCGGAACGCGCAGCCGGATGGCAGGTTCAGCAGCGACGGCGTCATGCCGGGGATCTGCCGCAGCGGCGCGCCGCGCGGATTGCGCGACGGCGCCGAGCTGATCAGCCCGTGGGTGTAGGGGTGCTCGGGCCGCTCCAGGACCTGCCGCACGTCCCCGGATTCGACGATCTTGCCGGCGTACATCACGCACACCGCATCGGCCAGGCCCGCCACCACGGACAGGTCATGGGTGATCCAGATCAGCGCGGTGCCGGATTCGCGGCACAGCTTCTGCATCTCGTAGAGAATCTGTCCCTGGATGGTCACGTCGAGCGCGGTGGTGGGCTCGTCGGCGATGATCAGGTCGGGCTTGTTGAGCAGCGCGATGGCGATCGCCACGCGCTGGCGCATGCCGCCCGAGAACTGGTGCGGATAGGCCTGCAGGCGCTCGTCCGGCGAAGGAATGCCCACGCGCGCCAGCGCGTTGCGGGCGCGTTCGCGCGCCACCGCCTTGCCGATCTTCTCGTGCGCCAGCACCGCCTCGATCATCTGCGTGTCGATGCGCAGGACCGGGTTGAGCGTCATCATCGGGTCCTGGAAGATCATCGCGATGCGGTTGCCGCGCACGTCGCGCATCTGGCCCGGCGTGAGGCGGCGCAGGTCGCGCGTGATGCCGTCGCGGCTGGTCAGCTCGATGCGGCCGTCCATCACTTTGCCGGGCGGATCGATCAGGCCCATGATCGAGTAGCCGGTCATCGATTTGCCCGAACCGGACTCGCCCACCAGTCCCATGATCTCGCCGCGGCCGACCGAGAACGAGACGTCGTCGACGGCGCGCGCCACGCCGGCGCGCGTGAAGAACTGGGTCTTGAGACCTTCCACCAGCAGGGTAGGCTTGCTCATGTTCGCTCCTGTCGTGCTGCGTTACTGCGTCTGCAGGCGCGGATTGAGGACGTCGCGCAACTGGTCGGCGACCAGGTTCATGGCCACGATGGTGACCACCAGCGCGATGCCGGGGAAGAAGCTGATCCAGTACTTGCCCGAGAGCATGTACTGCTGGCCGTTGGCGATCAGCGAGCCCAGCGACGGCTCGGTGATGGGCACGCCCAGGCCGAGAAAGGACAGCGTGGCCTCGAGCGTGATGGCCGAGGCCACCTGCAGCGCCGCGATCACGATCAGCGGCGGCAGGCAGTTGGGCAGCAGGTGGCGGAACATGATCCGCCCCGGCGGCAGGCCCAGGCAAGTGGCGGCCTCGATGTATTCCTTGCGGCGCTCCACCAGCGCCGCGCTGCGCGTGGTGCGGGCGTAGTAGGCCCACTGCACCGCCACCAGCGCGATCACGATATTGCCGAGGCCGGGGCGCAGGAAGGCCAGCAGGATCAGCGCCAGCAGGATGGGCGGGAACGACAGTTGCAGGTCGGCCACGCGCATGATGATGGCCTCGGTGCGCCCGCCGAGGAAGCCGGCGATCAGTCCCAGCGTGGCGCCCAGCAGCAGCGCGATCACGGTGCTGACCACGCCCACGCCGATGCTGATGCGCAGGCCATACATCACCGCCGAAAGGATGTCGCGGCCCTGCTCGTCCGAGCCGAGCAGGAAGGTCATGCCGCCGGCGGATTGCTCGCCCGGCGCCAGCCGCGCGTCCAGCACGTCGAGCGTGGCCAGGTCATACGGGTTCTGCGGCGACAGCAGCGGTGCGAACAGCGCGATCAGTACGATCACGATCAGCAGCGCCAGGCCGGTGACGGCGATCTTGCTGGCGAAGAACTGGGCGGCGAAGCGCCGCAGCGGGGTCTGCTCGGCGCGCGGCGCCGGCGCCGCCGTGGTTTCGGTTGCGGTTGTCATGGCTCAGCCCTTGTTGTCGGCGATACGCACGCGCGGATCGAGCACGCTGTAGATGATGTCCACGAACAGGTTGATCAGGATGAACAGCGTCACGATCACCATCAGGTAGGCCACGATCACGGGCCGGTCGAGCAGCTGGATCGAGTCGATGATCAGCTTGCCCATGCCCGGCCAGGCGAAGATCGATTCGGTCACGATGGCGAACGCGATGATCGAGCCGAACTGCAGCGCAATCACCGTGACGATCGGGATCATGATGTTCTTGAGCACATGCACGCCGACGATGCGGGTGTTGGACAGGCCCTTGGCGCGCGCGAACTTGACGTAGTCCTGCAGCATCGCCTCCTGCGTCCCGGCGCGCGTGAGCCGGATCACCATGGCGATATTGAGCAGCGACAGCGTCACTGCGGGCAGCAGCAGGTGGCGCAGGCCGTCCACCGTGAGGAAGCTGACCGGGATGCCCAGCAGCGAGGCGGTCTCGCCGCGCCCGTTGGACGGCAGCCAGCCGAGTTGCACGGCGAACACCATGATCAGCATCAGGCCGACCCAGAAGGTGGGCAGCGAGAAGCCGAGGATGGACACGCCCATGATGGTCTTGCCCGCCACGCCGCCGGGGCGCAGGCCGGCCCACAGGCCGAGCGGAATGCCGAGCAGCACGGCCAGCAGGATGGCGCAGATGGCGAGCTCCATGGTGGCCGGCATGCGTTCGAAGATCAGCTTGAGCGCGGGCGTGCCGTGCGCGAACGACATGCCGAGATCGCCGTGCAGCGCGTTGCGCAGGAAGATCCAGTATTGTTCCCAGAGGGGCTTGTCGAGCCCGAGCGCCGCAATGGTGCGCTTGATGTCTTCCTGGTCGGCCTGAGGATTGATCAGGATGTCGACCGGGTTGCCGATGGCGAAGACGCCGAGGAAAACGAGCAGCGACATGACGAAGAGCACGACCACGCTCTGCATCAGGCGCCGGATGATGAAGACCAGCATGTTCGGAAGCTTTCCTTCGCCGGCGTCGGCCACCGCGCCTGTTGGGCGCCGCGTGGCTGCACCGGCAGTCGGCTTGTGGCTAGGCCCGGCTACCGTCCGGGGTTGATTCGCCGGGAGGCGGCCGCCGAGACCGCGGTCGCCTCCCGTTGCAAGCCGCCAGGCGCGCGCGCGGGGCGCGCCATCAGGCCGCGCGCCCCGCCGTCACGTCACTGCGGCCGGAAATTGTGCGCGTACGTCCGTTCGTCGGTACGCGGCACATAGATGATGCCCTTCTGGGTGGCCCAGGTGGTCACCTGTTGGTGGATCGGGATGATACCGCCATCGTTGACGGCGATCGCGGTGGCTTCCTGCAGCAGCTTGGAGCGCTCCGGGTCATCCACGGTGGACAAGGCCTTCTCAAGCACCACGTCCATCTTCGGATTGCAGTATTCGCCCCAGTTGACGTTGCCGAAGCCCTTCTTGGCATCCTCGCAGGCGAGCAGCGCGCGCAGCGGCGAGCTCACCTCGCCGGTCTGCGCGCCCCAGCCCAGCAGCCCGAACGAGAATTCATGCTTGACGCCCTTGGCCGAGTAGGTCGCCATCGGCATGCCTTCGACCTTGGTCGCGATACCGATGCGGGTCAGGTTCTGGGCGATGGTCTGGGCGATCTTCTCGTCGTTGACATAGCGGTTGTTCGGCGTGTGCAGGGTGATGCCGAAGCCGTTCGGGTAGCCGGCTTCCGCCAGCAGCTTCTTGGCGCCTTCGGGGTCGTACTTGACCGTCTTCAGGTTCGGGTTGTAGCCGAACAGCGTGGGCGGCACCAGGTTGTTGGTCGGCTCGGACAGGCCTTCCATCAGGCGATCCTTGATGCCCTGGCGGTTGATCGCCATGCTGACGGCGGTGCGCACCCGCGCGTCCTTCATCGGGTTCTTGTCCATCGGCGCGCCTTCCTTGGTCGTGACGAACGGCGACTTGTCGCGCTTGTCATCCGAATAAAGGTAGATCACGCGGTGCGAAATCTTCGAGAAGAAGCTCAGCTTCGGATCCTTGCGCACCTGCGGCAGGTCCGGGGTCGGCACGTTCTCTATGGCCTGCACGTCACCGGCCAGCAGCGCCGCCATGCGCGTGGCCCCGTTCGGGATGAAGCGCAGCGTCACCTTGTCCCAGGCCGGCTTGGGACCCCAGTAGTCGGGGTTCTTCACGAGTTCGACCCGGTCGTCGCGCGCATAGCTCACGAACTTGAACGGACCGGTGCCGACCATGCCCTTGCCCTGCGCGAAATCGTCCGAGGTCAGGCCTTGCGTGGCCTTCTTCTGCACGACGAAGATCGACGTGAGGTCGTTCAGCATCAGCGGGTAAGGCGCGTTGGTGGTCAGCTGGATGGTGTACTTGTCGATCACCTTCTTGTTGATGATCGCCTTGGTGTAGACGTCGAACTTGCCGGGGCTGTTCTGGATCGTGGCCGGGCGGTCGAGCGACCAGACGATATCGTCGGTGGTCAGTTCCGAGCCGTCATGGAACTTCACTCCCTTGCGGATCTTGAATTCCCAGGTCAGGTTGTTGACGAGCTTCCAGGACTCGGCCAGGCCGGGGATGATCTTGCTGTCCGCGTCCATCTTCACCAGGCACTCGAAGATGTGCTCGGAGACATTGATGTTGGAGAACAGGTTGTAGAAGTGCGGATCCATCGAGGTCGGCGGCGAACTCATGGCCAGCTTGAAATCCACTGCGTGTGCCTGGCCGGCGAAACCGAAGCTCATGGCCGCGGTCACCACCATGGCACCAAATGCCTTCTTGCTTGTGCGAAGGGACATCGCGCAACTCTCCCGGGAAGAAATGTAGCAAACGACTACTAGGGGCAGCGAAGCCGTATGGGGCCGCGCGCCGCATTTTGGTGCGGCTGCCGGCGCAATACGCGGCAACGTTGCCGGACAGGCACATCAAGCATGAACTGTTCCAGCAGTGGTACCCGGGGGGCAATGCGGAGAAACCCCCGCGCGCAGGATGCGCCGCAACATGCGCTTGCGGCGCGCCTTGGGGCATACCCTGCGCGCACGCGCCACGCTCTGTGCCGCTTTGGCGCTTTGCCGGCAGCCGTCGTATGATCCGGTTATCCCTCGCCCAAACTGGCATCATGACACTCCTCCCCGAAATTCTTAAGGCGCAGTCCGAGATCCGCGCCATCCGCCGCGATATCCACGCCCACCCCGAACTCTGCTTCAAGGAAGAACGCACGTCCGACGTGGTGGCGAAGACGCTCGCCGGCTGGGGCATCGAAGTCCATCGCGGCCTTGGCACCACCGGCCTGGTTGGCGTGATCCGCAATGGCAACGGCAAGCGCAGCATCGGCCTGCGCGCGGACATGGACGCCCTGCCGCTGCAGGAGGCCAACACGTTCGGCCATCGCTCGCAGAATGACGGGCGCATGCACGCCTGCGGCCATGACGGCCACACTGCCATGCTGCTCGGCGCGGCCCGCTACCTGGCCGAGCACCGTCATTTCGACGGCACCGTCAACCTGATCTTCCAGCCGGCCGAGGAAGGCGGCGGCGGCGCGCGCGAGATGATCAAGGACGGCCTGTTCGAGCGCTTCCCCTGCGATGCCGTGTTCGGCATGCACAACTGGCCCGGCATGCCGGCCGGCTATTTCGGTACCACGCCGGGGCCGCTGATGGCATCGAGCAATGAATTCCGCATCGTCGTGCATGGCAAGGGCGCGCACGCAGCGCTGCCGCACAACGGCAACGACCCGGTCTTTGCCGGCACGCAGATCGTTTCCGCGCTGCAGGGCATCATCACGCGCAACAAGCGCCCGATCGACGCCGCGGTGATCTCGGTCACGCAATTCCACGCCGGCGATGCCACCAATATCGTGCCGGATCAGGCGTGGATCGGCGGCACCGTGCGCACCTTCACGCTGCCGGTGCTGGACCTGATCGAGCGCCGCATGGAAGAAGTGGCCAAGGCGGTCGCCAGCGCATTCGATTGCACCGTCGAATTCCAGTTTCACCGGAACTACCCGCCCACGGTGAACAGCGAGGCGGAAACGGCGTTCGCGGTCGAAGTGGCTGGCGAGCTGGTGGGGCCGGGCAACGTCGACGGCAAGATCGAACCGACCATGGGGGCCGAGGACTTCTCCTTCATGCTGCTGGAAAAGCCGGGCTGCTACCTGTTCATCGGCAATGGCGAAGGCACGCATCGCGAAGCCGGTCACGGCATCGGCCCCTGCATGCTGCATAACCCCAGCTACGACTTCAACGACGAGATCCTGCCGGTTGGCTCGACGTTCTTCGTCAAGCTGGTCGAGAAATGGCTCGCGCCGGCCTGAGGCCGCGCATGACGCGTCTGGGCTGCAAATAGAAAAGCGCCGGGGTCCGGCGCTTTTTTCCTTGGACGGTGCCGGCCGATGCCGATGTCCTCAGTCGAGCGCGATGTCGCCGTACCAGCTTTCCGCGCGGCTCTTGGTGTTGTCGGTGTCGGTCATGATGCCGATGGCCACCACCTTGCCGGGATCGACACCGAACGCCTTGCGGTAGTCGGCGCGCAGGTCGCGACGATGGCAGCGCCATTCGTTGGTGTGCGCGGTGCCGGAGTCCACGACGATCATGCGCACGCGCTCCGTATGCGGGTTGGACACCACCGCGCCCTCCGGCTTGCGGCCGCCCCAGATGTACATCAGCGTGGCATAGGGCATCTCGCGCCCGGTAGTCAGCCGCGCCATTTCGTACATCAGCTGGTCCTTGAGCGAGAGGCTGCCTTTGTCGCCGTCGAACRCCACGAAGATGCGCAGCGGCGCATCCTCGCGGGGCGCCTGGGTGTTGTCGGCGGAGCGAATCACGTCGCGCGTCTTCCAGGTCCAGTTGAGCATGCCGGCATCGCGGCTGACCAGTGGAACATACAACCCGGACGCCGAACTGTCGGCTTCTGCATGCAACACGACGCGTTGATCGACTTCCGCCAGGGAATAGCGCGTAGGAATCTTGTTGCGATTGACCGTCCAAGGYTGCCAGCCAGGAGGGTCGGTCCGCCCCGACGGGATGGCAGAGAATAGCGGCAAGCGAGTCAGCAGTGGTGGCTCGGCGGCGTCGCTGAGTTGCTCGCCTTCCCCACCGGCGGTGTTTGCCGCCACGAGTTTCTGTACAGCGTGTCCGAGCAGCGCGGCATCCGCGTCAGGCGGATTGCCCTGTTTCAGCGTCTCGATATGCGCGGCAAAACGATCGCAATCGATTGCCGATGGCGCAGCAATGGCGCCCGGCCCCGATTCCACGGCCGCCGTGCGGACCGCGGGAGCCTGTCCCACCGTGCCGCAACCCGCCAAAATGAGCGCGCCTACCACGCCGGTCAATACCGGCAGGCAAAATCTGGCCGCCATCAGTCCCCCAAACCTGTATTCCACCACCGGTCACGGCCGCGTTGCGCGCGCGTGCTGGCAGGGATCTTCCCGAACAACTTTCGAACTGCATCATGCATCGAACTGCGTCACGCAGATTCCCAAATCCACGCTTGGGGCTACGGTAACAGAACGAAATTAGGGAAGGAAGGCTCCAGTACCCTGAGGTGGGCGCCCTGAAGAGGCGTATTCGCCGACGAAGCAGCGGTCGGGCCACTCAGAATAGGATGAGCAGGTGTAAACCACGAGGCCGGCGAAGGCTGGCCAGACGCCAATTCTGCCGCCGCAAAAGCAAAACCCCCCAGTACTTGCGTACTGAGGGGTTTCAAGGGAGAGCCTGGCGATTACCTACTTTCACACGGGTAATCCGCACTATCATCGGCGTGGAGTCGTTTCACGGTCCTGTTCGGGATGGGAAGGGGTGGTTCCA
>NZ_JBFTND010000199.1:0-26543 GCF_056397305.1 Cupriavidus sp. 05N40 | reverse complement strand
ATGCGGGCGGGCGCCTTGCCCGCGCCGTCCGCCTGCCCGGCCTGCCCCGCCTGCGCGGCGCTGCCCGCGGCGGGCTCGCACGGCTCGGCATTCACGCGCACCTCATAGCAGACCCACATCGCGCGCTGCGGCACCTCGTTGAAATTGCCATCGCTGGCGGCCAGCACGCGCGCCCATACCTCGGGCGTGGAGCTGCGCCACACATTGCACAGCAGGCGGCGAAAGCGCGGGTCGCGCGCGGCCTGCTGCTCGATGCGCCCGATGAATGCCGGACCGTGGTACTCGATCAGGTCTTCGAGCTCGCCGGCTGCCAGCGCGGCGAGCACCCGGGCGCTGTCGGTGCGGCCCAGGACAGCCAGCACCAGTTCCCAGAGCCCCGCCGGGTCGTTGACGCAGAGCCAGTCGCAGGCCTGCCACACCCAGAACGAACGTACCTCGTGCCGGCCAATGGCCGGGTCATACCGGCTGTAACGCTTGATATAGGCGTTGACCAGACGCTTCTGCTCATGGGTTTCCATAGTCCCCCGGAACTACCCGCCTTGAAAGGAATGGGCTTGGCCCGCAGCCATGGCTCAGGCAACGCCCAGCATCCGGTCCAGCTTGCCCTTGTCCGCCAGCAACTCCGCGCTGGTCGATTCATGTACCACCCTGCCCCGGTCGAGCACCATGGCGCGCCGGGTCATGCCTAGCGCCAGGCGCGCATGCTGCTCCACCACGATCACCGCCATGCCGCCGTCTTCGATCAGCCGGCGAATCACCTGCTGCAATTCCTGAACAATGATAGGCGCCAAACCCTCCATCGGCTCATCCAGTAATAGTAGAGACGGGTTAACCATGAGCGCGCGTCCGATTGCAACCATTTGCTGCTCGCCTCCGGACAACTGGTTGCCCAGGTTGGCGCGCCGCTCCCGCAGGCGCGGGAAGACTTCGTAGACGCGCGCTACGTTCCAGTGCCCCGGGCGCGCCACCGCGGTGAGGTGCTCCTCCACGGTCAGCGAGGCGAACATGCAGCGCTCCTGCGGCACCCAGCCCAGGCCGGCCGCGGCGCGCTGGTGGGTGGCCATGCGGGCCAGGTCGCGCCCCTGCCAGTGCAGGCCGCCGCGCCGCTGCCGGGTCAGGCCCATCAGCGTCATCAGCAGCGTGCTCTTGCCCACGCCATTGC
Organism: Cupriavidus sp. 05N40; assembly: GCF_056397305.1. Lineage (NCBI taxonomy): Bacteria > Pseudomonadati > Pseudomonadota > Betaproteobacteria > Burkholderiales > Burkholderiaceae > Cupriavidus > Cupriavidus sp. 05N40. The sequence continues at coordinate 25,381 of NZ_JBFTND010000199.1, read as the reverse complement.
GGCCCAGCAAGGCCAGGCTTTCGCCTGCCTGCAACGTGAAGCCGATGTCGTCGATCACCACGGCGTCGCCATAGCCCGCCGCCAGGCCCTCCACCCGTAGCAGCTCAGTCATGCGCGGCCTCCCCGAGGTAGACCTCCTTCACGCGCGGGTCGGCGCCGATCTGCGCCGGCGTGCCTTCGACCAGCACGCGGCCGCCCACCAGCACCGTGATGCGCTCGGCAAAGCGGAATACCAGGTCCATGTCGTGCTCGATGAAGAGGATGGTGATATCGCGCGGCAGGGCGGCAATCACGCCGAACAGCTCCGCGCTCTCGCCGGCCGGGATGCCGGCGGCGGGTTCGTCCAGCAGCAGGATGGCCGGCCGCGTGGCCAGCGCCAGCGCAATCTCCAGCAGGCGCTGCTTGCCGTAAGGCAGGTTGCGCGTCGCGGTATCGGCGTCGGCGTCGAGACGCAGGCTGGCCAGCACGGCCATGGCTTCGTCCGCCAGCGCGCGCTGCGAGGCTACGGTGCGGCCCCAGATGCGCCAGGCGCCGCTGCGCTCGGCCACGGCCAGCACCACCGATTCCAGCACCGTCAGCCCCGGGAACAGGGTGTTGATCTGGAAGGTGCGCGTCATGCCGCGACGCACGCGCGCGTGCTGGGGCAGCCTGGTGATGTYCTCGTCGCCGAGCCAGATGCTGCCGGCGGTGGGCGGCAGCGCCCCGGTGAGCAGGTTGATGAAGGTGGTCTTGCCCGCGCCGTTCGGCCCGATCAGCGCATGGCGGGCGCCAGGCGCGAAGCGCAGGGAGATATCGCTGTTGGCGGCAAAGCCGCCCCAGGACCTGGACAGGCCTTCGGTACGCAGCATCGCGGTCATGGCTGCCCCTTGCGCGCGACGCGCCCGAGGGCGCCGCGCACCACGTCGATGGCCCCCATCAGGCCACCGCGCGCAAACAGCACGATCACCACCAGCAGCAGGCCGATCCAGAACTGCCAGTAGACCGGATCGATGCCGGCCAGCACATCCTGCGCGATCATGAAGGCCGCCGCCCCCAGCAAGGCGCCATACAGCCGCCCGGTGCCGCCCAGCACCAGCATCACCAGCAGTTCCGCCGAGCGCGGAAAGCCCAGCACGTCCATGCCGACGAACTGGGTGGTCTGCGCCAGCAGGCCGCCCGCCACGCCCGCCAGCGCCGCCGCCACGGCAAACACCRCGCCGAGCCGGCGCGGCACGTTCGCCCCCAGTGCCGGCATCCGGCGTGCCCCTTCGCGCAGGCCGCGCAGCGACAGTCCGAACGGCGACTGCACCAGCCTGCGTACCAGCACGAACAGCGCGAAGGCCACCGCCAGGCTGTAGAGATAGGCCGTCTTGCCGAACAGGTCGAACTCGAACAGGCCGAGCAGCGGCGCCATGGTCACGCCCGACAAGCCATCCACGCCGCCCGTGATGAAGGCCGCCTTGTTGGCCGCCTCGAACAGCATCAGCCCGATGCCGAGCGTCACCATCAGCCGCGTGAGGTCGCCACCGCGCACCACCAGGAAACTCGCCAGCCACCCTGCCGCACCGGCCACCGCGGCGGCGGCCAGCAATCCGCTGAGCGGCTCGCCCCAGCCATGCGCGGCCAGCAGGCCGGCGGTATAGGCGCCCAGCCCGAAGAAGGCCGCGTGCCCGAGCGACACAATGCCGGCGTAGCCCAGCAGCAGGTCCAGCGAGAGCGCGAACAGCCCGGTGATCAGCACCTGGCTGCCGAGGATCAGGTAGCCCGGCAGGAGGAAAAACGCCGCCACCGGCAGCAGCCAGAACACGATCTCGCCGGGGTGCCAGCGCCCGTCCGGCAGCCGCGTGCCGCGCGCATTGCCCTTCGTGTCCGCCACGGCGGGGGCGCGGGCCTTGTCCACGGCGCTCATGCCCGCCTCCCGTAGAGGCCGGCCGGGAACAGCACCAGCAGCAGCACCATCAGCGCATAGATGACGAAGGCGCCCACCGCGGGCACGTAGTATTTGCCGGCCACGTCGGCCACGCCCAGCAGCAGCGCCGCCACCAGCGGCCCGCGGATGGTGCCCGCGCCGCCCACCGCCACCACCAGCAGGAAGTACACCATGTACTTGAGCGGGAAGGCGGGATCGAGGCCGAGCACATCGATGCCCAGCCCCCCGCCCAGCCCCGCCAGCGCGGAACCGAGCGCGAAGGTCAGGCTGAACACGCGCTCCACGTTGATGCCGAGCCCGCGCGCCGCCTGTTGGTTGTCGACCGCCGCGCGCACCTGCGCGCCGAAGCGCGTGCGCGCGACCAGCCAGCCCAGCGCGGCGGTGATCGCCACCACCACGCCAATCAGGAACAGCCGGTAGGCGCCAAGGTCCAGCCCGCCGAGGCGCACCTGCCCGCGCAGGAAGCCCGGCAGTTCCACCGGCTGCTGCCCGGGCCCGAACAGGTAGGTGGCGCCGGCGATCGACATGAAGGTCAGCCCGATCGAAAACAGCACCTGGTCGAGATGACTGGCGCGGTAAAGCCGCCGGTACAGGGTGCGCTCCAGCACCCAGCCCACCGCCGCCGCCCCGGCGAAGGCCAGCGGCAGCGTAGCCAGGAATGGCACCCCGGCCCGGCTCATCAGCACCACCGCCACGTAGCCGCCGAACATGGCGAAGGCGCCGTGCGCCAGGTTGACGAAGTTCATCAGCCCCATGGTGACCGACAGCCCCACGCTGATCAGGAACAGCAGGCAGCCATAGGCCACGCCGTCGAACAGTACCCCGGCCAGCGTGCCGGTCATGGCCGGCCCGCCCCGGGCTGCGGTGGCTGCGATGCCGGTGTCGGTGGCGATGCGGGGCAACCGCGCTGTGTCATGAAAACCTCCTGTTGTGCTGATTGGGCCGGCTTATTCGCCCTCGATACGGGCAAACGGCAGGCCGACGTAGTTTTCCGCAAGCGCCGCGGCGGCGGCCGGCGACGCCGCAACGTACTCCAGTTCCGCGCGCTGCAGTCGCGCCATGAACGGGGTGTGATCCGGAAAGCGGTGCAGCAGCGCTGTCATCCACCACGAGAAATGCTCGGCGCGCCAGACCCGCCGCAGGCAGGTCGCGGAGTAGGCGGCGAGCAGATCTCCACGCCCGTCGCGGTAGTGCGCAGCCAGCGCATGCGCCAGCGTGCGTACGTCCGCCACCGCCAGGTTCATGCCCTTGGCGCCGGTCGGCGGCACGATATGCGCTGCGTCGCCGGCCAGGAACAGCCGTCCGTGCTGCATCGGCTCGACCACATGGCTGCGCATCGGCGTCACCCCCTTCTGCAGCACCGCCCCCTCGTTGAGGCGCCAGCCGTCGCCGGTCTCGAGGCGCGCGTGCAGCTCCTGCCAGATGCGCGCGTCCGGCCACTGCGCAAGATCCTCGTCGGGACGGCATTGCAGGTAGAGCCGCGTGATCTCGGGCGAGCGCATCGAGAACAGCGCGAAGCCGCGCTCGTGGCTGGCGTAGATCAGTTCCTGCGCGGCAGGCGCGGCCTGCGCCAGGATGCCGAGCCAGGCAAACGGGTAGCTGCGCTCGAACAGCTGCAGCGCGGCGACCGGGATGGCCTGCCGGGACACCCCGTGGAAGCCGTCGCAGCCAGCGATGTAGTCGCAATGCAGGGTGCGGCCGCGCCCGCCGTGCCGGAACGTGACGAAGGGCGCATTGCCGCCGATGTCGTGCAGCGCCACCTCGCCGGCCTCGAAGTACAAGGGCGCGCCATCCGCCAGGCGCGCGGCGATCAGGTCCTTGACCACCTCGTGCTGGCCGTACACCGTGATGGCGCGGCCGCCCGTCGGCCCGGACAGGTCGATGCGATGGCGCCTGCCGCCGAACAGGAGGTCGATGCCGTCGTGCCGCATGCCCTGGCTCTGCAGCCGCCCGCCCACGCCGGACGCCACCAGCAGGTCCACCGTGTTCTGCTCCAGCACACCGGCGCGGATGCGCGCCTCCACGTGCCGGCGGCTGCGGTCCTCCAGCACCACGGCATCGATGCCGGCGCGGCGCAGCAGATGCCCGAGCAGCAGGCCCGCCGGGCCGGCGCCGATGATCGCTACCTGGGTGCGCATGGTGGTGTCTGGTCTCCCCTGTGGCCGGGTGGCCGCGGGCCGTGGCGAAAGGCGCCCGGCCTCTGTTGCCCGGCATTGTCAGACCCAGGATTTCATTTTGCAATCGGGTGTTGCCGCTGGCGCAAAGGCGGCGGCCAAGGCAAGCACTGCGGGAACGGCGCGCGTCCGGCCGTCAACGGGGGACTGCCTTCTGTGAGAAGATGTCCGCCTGCCTTGCAGGGAGATCGCCATGTCACCCGATCGACGCCGTTTCCTTAGCCATAGCACCTGTCTCGCCGCGGCCCTCGGCCTGTCCGGCGGCGCGTGGACCGCCACCGGGCCAACGGCGCAGGGCCCGTTGCGCCGCCCGATCCCCGGCACGCGCGACACGCTCCCCGTGATCGGCATGGGCACCGCCGACACCTTCAACGTGGGCACCGAAGCCAGCGAGCGCGCGCCGCTGGCCGAGGTGCTGGCGTTGCTGCTGCAGACGCCCGGCGCGGTGATCGACACCGCGCCGAGCTACGGCAGCGCGGAACCCGTCACCGGGGACCTGTTGCAAGGCGCGCACGCGCGCGGCAAGGTGTTCCTCGCCACCAAGATCTCCACCTCGGCCGGCAGCTCGGCGCAGGCGCAGTGGGCACAATCGCTGCGCGACCTGCACAGCGACGGCGTGGACCTGCTGCAGGTACACAACCTGATCGACTGGCGCGACAATCTGCGCTTCCTGCGCCAGCTCAAGGAACAGGGCAAGACGCGCTATATCGGCATCACCCACTACCGCGAGGACACGCACGAAGCGCTGGCGCAGATCGTGCGCGCCGAGCGGCTGGATTTTGTCCAGCTCAACTACTCCCTGGCCGAGCGCAACGCCGAGCGCGCGCTGCTGCCGCTGTGCCAGGAGCGCGGCGTGGCGGTGCTGGTCAACCGCCCGTTCCAGGACGGCCGCCTGTTCCGCACCGTCAAGGACCGCGCGCTGCCGCCGCTGGCCGCCGAGATCGACTGCGCCTCCTGGGGCCAGTTGTTCCTGAAATTCATCGTCAGCCATCCGGCCGTGACCGCGGCCATCCCCGCCACGTCCAAGCCGAAGAACATGCAGGACAACCTTGGCGCCGGCCTTGGCCGCATGCCCGACGCTCGCCAGCGCGCGCAGATCGCCGCGCTGCTGGCGTGAGCGCGCCATGACCGGCACCGCGCGCGCGGCCCGCCACGGGCTAGGCATCCAGCCCGGCGAGGGCAGCGCCGTGGCAGCCGGCTTCCTGTTCTTCTTCTGCCTGTTCGCCAGCTATTTCATGTTGCGCCCGGTGCGCGAAACCATGGGCATCGCCGGCGGCGTGCAGAATCTRCAGTGGCTGTTTACCGCCACCTTCGTGGTGATGCTGGTGGCCATCCCCATCTACGGGCTGTGCAGCGCGCGCTTGCAGCGCCGCCGCTTCGTGCCGTGGGTCTACGCTTTCTTCGTGGCCAACCTGGTGGCATTCGCGCTGGCCACGCGCGCAGTACCTGACAGCATCTGGATGGCGCGGGCGTTCTACGTCTGGCTGTCGGTGTTCAACCTGTTCGTGGTGTCGGTGGCATGGAGCCTGATGGCGGACGTATTCCGTCCCGGCCAGGCACGGCGCCTGTTCGCGCTGCTGGCAGCGGGCGCCAGCGCAGGCGGGCTGGCCGGTCCGCTGCTGGGCGGCTGGCTGGTCCCGCGCATCGGCCTGACCGGGCTGATGCTGCTGTCGGCGGCGCTGCTGGCGACAACGCTGCCGGGCGCGGGCTTCCTGTTCGGCTGGCGCAAGCGCGCCGGCGCGGGCGTGGCCAGGGCGGACGATCCGGTGGTGGCGCAGGATCCGGCCAAGCCCATCGGCGGCGGGCTGTGGGCCGGACTCACGCTGGTGGCACGCTCGCGCTACCTGCTTGGCATCAGCCTGTTCGTGATCCTGCTGGCTACCGCCAGCACCTTCCTCTACTTCGAGCAGGCCAGGCTGGTGGCACAGACCTTTCCCAGCCGCACGCAGCAGACCCAGGTGTTCAGCGCCATCGACGCCATCGTGCAGGCGCTGACCATCCTGGTGCAGGTCTTCTTCTCAGGACGCATTGCGCGGCGCTATGGCGTGACCCTGCTGCTGAGCGCGGTGCCGCTTTCGGTGGCCGCCGGCTTCCTGGTACTGGCGCTGTGGCCGGCCTTCGGCGTGCTGGCCGCGGTAATGGTCCTGCGCCGCGTGGGCGAGTACGCCCTGCTGCGGCCCGGCCGCGAGATGCTGTTTACCGTGGTGGACGCCGAGACCAAGTACAAGGCCAAGAACGTGATCGACACCGCCGTCTACCGTGCCGGCGACGCGATCAGCGCCTGGATCAAGACAGCCATCGATGCCCTCTCCGGCCACCCCGCCGTGGTGGCGCTGACCGGCGCGGCGCTGGCGCTGGCCTGGGCATGGCTGGGCTGGTGGCTGGGACGGCAGCATGAAGGCCATGCCGGGGCGGCACTGCCGGCGGCCGGACAGGAACCGGCACCCGGCGGCACAGGCAGGGCATGACGCGACCGGAGCCGGGGCACGGCGGCACCCGGCACGCCTGCAAGGTTGCCAGCGCGGCAACGCCGATGCACGAATCCGCCTTCGTCCTGCATTGCACCGCCTCCGGCCCGCTGATAATGGTGACGGAATATTACTAACCAAGCACCGAGGATTCGAAGAACCACCATGCAATCACGCCTGCTTACCCTCAAGGCGGCCATGCTCGCCATGGCCCTGACCCTGGGCGGGGTCTCCCATGCCCAGCTGTCGCAACTCCCGCCGCCCCAGCCGCAGCGCGCCCAGGGCGAGCGCGCCACGCAAACCCCGCTGCCGCACCAGCCCGCGCCCCACAAGAAGCACAAGCACAAGCATCACCAGAAGAAAGCACCGCCGCCATCAGCCGGGACGGCCGAAGCGCCGCCGCCTGCGCCACCCCAATCGCCACCGCCGCCGGCTCGTCCGGCCCCCTGAAGGCAAGGCCGGAGAAACGGGCGTGCGCCGTCGCCCCGGCGTTACATCTGCTAACCGCGCCGTAATATTGCAGTGACACCTTGGGCTTAGGATGACCTCATGGCCAGCACGCTTGCGCTGGCCCCCATCAGGATCCAGGAGCCCGTCATGCGCAATCCCACTCGTGCCAACCGTGCAGTTCGTGTCCTCGGTGCGAGCCTGCTCGCCGCCTCGCTGCTCGCGGCCGGGCCAGCCTCGGCGCACGGGCGCGGCGACCGCGGCGATAGCGGCGCCGGCGCGGCAGCGCTGGCCATCGGTGCGCTGGTTGGCCTGGCCGTCGGCGCAGCCGTGATCAGCCAGCCGGTCGCCATGGCCGCGCCGGCGCCGGTCTACTCGCCGCCCCCGGGCTATTGCTACAGCAGCTACCACCGCGCCTACGTGCCGTGCGGTCCGCAGCCGGTACAGGCCGTGCCCTACTACCAGCAGCAGTATCCGCAGCCGTATCAGCAAGGCTACGAGCAAGGCTACCAGCAGCAATATCCGCAACCCTACTCCAGCTACTGAATCCTGGGCGGCCGCCCGGCCGCCCATGGCCGCGCTCCGCCGCGCGGCCGTCCACCGCGCAGGCAGGCGCGGCGCGGCAGCGAAGCCGCAGTGCAACGCCCCCCGACGCTAAGCACGCCCACTTGATCCAACGCACCGGCATCGCCCCTGCGCAACCGGCAGCGCGCACGCGCCGGCGCGCCCGCCCGCGGCGGTGCCGCGAGCCACTCCCCTCGGAGCCGCCGGGAGCCCGCGCAAAAATCCCCGGATTTTCATTCAATGAAAATTCGCAGCCATTGTTTGACGCTGCGAACCGCGCGTGAATAAGATCGTCGGCAAAAGATTTCAATCAACGAAATGCTGCGGCGCACCCGCGCACGCAGTGCCATCAGCGCGTGCCGCCGCTTCGGCGGCGCCTGCCAGGAGACAACGATGAACCGACGCGTCACCCTGCGCCTCGCCGCCATGGCCTGCGCCGCCCTGTGCGCCCAGCTCGTGCTGCCCGCGCAAACAGCGCATGCTGCCGACACCTATCCTGCCAAGCCGCTCCGGCTGGTGGTGCCATTCACGCCCGGCGGCACCACCGATATCCTCGCGCGCCTGGTTGCGCTCAAGCTCGGCGAGGCGCTCGGCCAGACCGTGGTGGTGGATAACCGGCCCGGCGCCGGCGGCAACATCGGCGCGGACGCCGTGGCCAAGGCCGCGCCGGACGGCTACACCCTGCTGATGGGCACGCTCGGCACCCAGGTGACCAACCAGTTCATCTACGCGCGCATGCCATACGACTCGGCCRGGGACTTCGCGCCGGTGACGCTGGTGGCCAACTCGCCCAATGTGCTGCTGACCAACGCCACGCTGCCGGTCAAGTCCGTGGCCGAGCTGGTCGCGCTGGCAAAGCAGCGGCCGGGCGGACTCAACTATGCGTCCACCAGCACCGGCGGCTCGCCGCATCTCTCGGGCGAACTGCTCGACAGCATGGCCGGGGTGAAGATGCAGCACGTGCCTTACAAGGGCGCCGCGCCCGCCATGACCGACCTGCTGGCGGGGCAGGTCAACCTCATGTATGACAACCTGCCGTCGGCGCTGGCGCAGATCCAGGCCGGCAAGGTGCGCGCGCTGGCGGTGACCAGCCCGCAGCGCGCGCCCGTGCTGCCCGACGTGCCCACCGTGGCGGAATCCGGCCTGCCCGGCTATGTGGTGAATTCCTGGTTCGGCCTGCTGGCACCGGCCGGCACGCCGCCTGCGCTGGTGACGCGGCTGCAGCAGGCGGTGGCGCGCATCCTCGCCACGCCGGAGGTCAGGCAGCGTATCGAGCAGCTCGGCGCGGTGCCGGGCGGCGACACGCCGGCCGCCTTCGCCGCCGTGATCCGCGCCGACACCGAGAAATGGTCGCGCGTGATCAGGAGCGCCGGCATCCAGGCCCAGTAGACACCCAACAGCGAACCAAGGATTCCCTCATGGCAGCAAAGACCATCCGCATCGGCTCGGGCTCGGGCTGGTGGGGCGACCGCGTCGAACCCGCGGCGCTCAGCGCGCAGCACGGCAAGCTCGACTTCCTCTGCTTCGAAACCATGGCCGAGGCCACGGTGTCCGCCGCGCAGGTGCGCAAGCGGCGCGACCCCGCCTTCGAAGGCTACGACACCTACCTCGACGAGCGCATGCGCGCGGTGCTGCCGCACTGCATTGCCCAGGGCACGCGCATCGTCAGCAACCAGGGCTGGATCAATCCGCTCGGCGCGGCGCGGCACATCGCCCGGCTGTGCGAGGAACTCGGCCTGCCCGGCGTGAAGATCGCCGCCGTCACCACCACGGACCTGACCGGCGGCATCTGCAGCCAGCCGCTGGAGATCCTGGAAAGCGGCGCGCCCATCGCCACGCTGCGCGACTCGCTGATTTCCGCCGAGCCTTACGAAGGAGCCGAGCCCATCGTGCGCGCGCTGGAAGCCGGCGCGCAGATCGTGGTCACCGGCCGCGTGGCCGATCCCTCCCTGTTCCTCGCGCCGATGATGCACAGCTTCGGCTGGGGCGCGCACGAGATCGAACTGCTGGCGCGCGGCAGCGCCATCGGCCACCTGCTCGAATGCGGCGCGCAGGTGACCGGCGGCTACTTCGGCGATCCCGGCTACAAGGACGTGCCCGAGCCCTGGAACCTTGCCTTCCCCATCGCCGAAGTGGATGCAGCCGGCACCGCCGTGATCTCCAAGGTGGCCGGCACCGGCGGCCGCATCGACCTGCAGACGGTGAAGGAACAGATGTTCTACGAGGTGCACGACCCGCGCCGCTACATCACGCCGGACGTGGTGGTGGATTTCACCACGGCGCAACTGGAACAGGTCGRCCCCGACCAGGTCCGCGTGAGCGGCGTCAGCGGATCGCCCCGCACGCCCACGCTCAAGGTCTCGCTGGGTTGCACCGAGGGCTTCATCGGCGAGGACATGTTCTTCTACGCCGGGCCCGGCTGCCTGGAGAAGGCGCGGCTGGCCAAGACCATCCTGGAGCACCGGTTCCGGCTGGCGGGGCTGGACGCGCAGGCGCTGCGCATCGACTTCCTTGGCGTCAATGCCATCCACGGGGATGCTTCGCCGGCGCCGGCCTGCGAGCCCAACGAGATCGCCGTGCGGGTGGCCGCGCGCACCCGCACCCGCGCCGAAGCGGCCAAGGTGGGCCGCGAGATCGACAGCATGGCGGTGTGCGGGCTGGCTTCCACCGGCAAGCGCGTGCCGCACCAGGAACGCACGCGCGAGATCATCGGCGTGTGGTCCGCGCTGGTGCCGCGCACGCAGGTCAGCTCCGAAATCCACTACTTTTGAGGTCCCCGCGATGAAGGTTTCACTACGGCGCCTGGCGCATACCCGATCCGGCGACAAGGGCGATATCTCCAACACCTCGGTGATTGCCTACGAACCCGCCTTCTATCCCTGCCTCAAGGCACAACTCACCGCGGACGCCTTCAAGGCGCTCTATGGCGGCGTGGTGACCGGCAAGGTCGAGCGCTTCGAGGMCGACGGCTTGCAGGTGCTGAATTTCGTCGCGCACGGCGCACTGGGCGGCGGCGTGTCGCGCAGCCTGGCGCTCGACAATTACGGCAAGGCCCTGGCCAGCGCGGTGCTGCGCTTCGAGGTCGAGGTGCCGGATGATCTGGCGCCGTTGCTGCGGGGGAAGGCCAGCTAGCCCGCCACCTGCCCGGGCCGCGGCTTTGGTGGCGCGCTGCCCGGCGCGCTGTGCGCTGTGCGCGCCGTGGAAAGGGCTTGAAGAAGTTGCGGTTCGCAACTAATATGGTTGCGAACCGCAACATCCTGCTACCGCCATGGACCTGATCGAACCGCCGCCGCAATCGCGCGACGACACCATCGCCGCGCTTCGCACCTTCTCCCGCAAGCTCGTGCGGGAACTGGGCTTCATGCGATCCACGCTGGCGGACAGCCAGCTGTCGCCCTCGGCCGTGCACGCCATCATCGAGATCGGCCTGGCGCCGGGCATCCAGGCGCGCGACCTGGCCAGCCTGCTGCGGCTCGACAAGTCGAACACCAGCAGGCAACTGGCCAAGCTGGAATCAATGGGCCTGGTGACGCGCACGGCAGCGGACGACGATGCCCGCTCCGCGACCTTGCGCCTGACCGGCGCCGGCGCCCAACTGCGCGCCAGGATCGACCAGTTCGCCACCGAGCAGGTGTCGCGCGCGCTGCGCCGGCTCACGCCCGCCGACCAGCAATCGCTGGTACGCGCCGTGGCGATCTATGCCGATGCGCTCGCCGTCGACAACGCCAGCGCCGCCAATGCGGGCGATGCCAGCCCCGGTGCCGGCATCGTGGAGGGCTACCAGCCGGGATGCATCGGCGATATCGCAAGCCAGCATGCGCGCTTCTACGCGCAACTGGCCGGCTTCGGCAGCTTCTTCGAGCAAAAGGTGGCCACCGAACTTGCCGCCTTCGCGACCGCGCTGCCCTCGCCCGACAAGGGACTGTGGCTCTACCTCGAAGGCGGGCGGACGCAGGCGAGCATTGCCATCGATGGCGACCCTGCCAGCGGGCTGGCCCACCTGCGCTGGTTCATCGCCGATGCGTCGCTGCGCGGAACCGGCATCGGCCGGCAGCTGCTGGAACGTGCGCTGGCATTCGCCGATGCGCGCTACGCGCAGACCTACCTGTGGACCTTCCAGGGGCTGGACGCCGCGCGCCATCTCTATGAATCCGCGGGCTTCGCACTGGCGGACGAGGCGCCGGGCCGGCAATGGGGCGCCACCGTGCTGGAACAACGCTTCGTGCGCGACCGGGCCGGCCTGCGCAACTAAGCGGCACCAGCGCGGCCGCCACGTATCAGTCCACCAGGACCCTGCGCGCCCAGGCGCTGGTGATGCGGCGCGCTTCTTCCTTGAGCAGGCGCGCCATCCTGGCCTCGCGCGCCAGGATGCGCTCGCTCAGCGCAGCCACGCTCAACGCCCCCATGGGCCGGCCTTCGTAGTCCAGCAGCGGCACGGCGATGCCGCCCATCTTGTCCACCACCCAGTCCAGGAACAGCGCGTAGCCGCGGCCACGCGCAGCGTCGATCTGCTCGCTGATCACCTCCGGGGTCAGGCGCGGATAGCGCGCGCGCCGGGTCTTGCCCAGGCGGGCGCGGGCGGCGCGCTCGGCGTCGGGCATCCATGCCAGCACGGCCAGGCTGCYGGCGCCCACGCCGAGCGGGCGGCGGGTGCCGATTTCCACATAGTTGGCGCGGATCGGAAAGGTGCCCAGCTCGATATCGGCCACCACCGATTCGCCCCGGCTGGCCAGGGTCAGCACCGCCGTGTCCCCGAACGCTTCCACCAGCCGCTCCAGGCTCGGCCGCGCGAGCGCGCGCAGGTCCACGCGGCGCTGCGCCACATCGGCCAGCTGGAAGATCTCCGGGCCGATGCCAAAGCGGCGGGCGCTGTCGCGCGTGACAAAGCCTTCGGCCACCAGCAACTCCAGCAGGCGCGATGCGGTGGCGGGATCAAGGCCGGTGGCGCGCGCCACGTCGGACAGGCGACGCACCTGCGGATCGGACAAGGCGCGCAGGATCCACAGGGCACGCTGCACCGGGGAGGCTGGCCAAACCGGAAGCGCAGAAGGCCAAATCCGCCGCTTCGGGCGTCCGCGGCCAGCCGGATGGTCGTATATTCTTCCCTGACGAAAACATCGCCTGGCGCCCGCCCTTCCCCCGAAGCCCGGCACCGGCTATGGTTGCACGCCCCGACACCGCCCCGACACCGCGCCGGCCCGCCCGACGCCGCCACCACCAAGGAAAACGATCATGAAGACCAAAGCCGCCATCGCCTGGAAAGCCGGCGCCCCCCTGACCGTGGAAGAGGTCGACCTGGACGGCCCGCGCGCCGGCGAGGTGCTGGTGGAGATCAAGGCCACCGGCATCTGCCACACCGATTACTACACCCTGTCCGGCGCCGATCCGGAAGGCATCTTCCCGGCCATCCTCGGCCATGAGGGCGCGGGCATCGTCACCGAAGTGGGCCCGGGCGTGACCTCGCTCAAGCCCGGCGACCACGTGATCCCCCTCTACACGCCGGAATGCCGCCAGTGCAMGTTCTGCCTGTCGCGCAAGACCAACCTGTGCCAGGCGATCCGCTSCACCCAGGGCMAGGGCCTGATGCCSGACGGCACCTCGCGCTTTTCCATCGACGGCAAGCCCATCTTCCACTACATGGGCACCTCCACCTTCGCCAACCACATCGTGGTGCCGGAGATCGCGCTGGCCAAGATCCGCCCCGACGCACCGTTCGACAAGGTCTGCTACATCGGCTGCGGCGTGACCACCGGCGTGGGCGCGGTGCTGTTCACCGCCAAGGTGGAAGCGGGTGCGAACGTGGTGGTGTTCGGCCTCGGCGGCATCGGCCTGAACGTGATCCAGGCCGCCAGGATGGTCGGCGCCGACAAGATCATCGGCGTGGACCTGAACCCGGGCCGCGAGGCGATGGCGCGCAAGTTCGGCATGACCCATTTCATCAACCCGAACGACGTCGAGAACGTGGTGGACCATATCGTCCAGCTCACCGACGGCGGCGCCGACTATTCCTTCGAGTGCATCGGCAACACCAAGGTCATGCGCCAGGCGCTGGAGTGCTGCCACAAGGGCTGGGGCAAGTCGATCATCATCGGCGTGRCCGAAGCCGGCGCGGAAATCTCCACCCGTCCGTTCCAGCTGGTCACCGGCCGCGAATGGAAGGGCTCGGCCTTCGGTGGCGCGCGTGGCCGCACCGACGTGCCGAAGATCGTCGACTGGTACATGGAAGGCAAGCTCAATATCGACGACCTCATCACCCACACCCTGCCGCTGGAGCGCATCAACGAGGGCTTCGACCTGATGAAGCGCGGCGAGTCGATCCGCTCGGTCGTGCTGTACTGAGCCGGGGCGCGCCATGCTCGAACTGCTCTCCGAACACGGCTGCTTCGGCGGCGTCCAGCGCTTCTACCGGCACGCCTCGGGCACCATCGGCCTGCCGATGCGCTTCTCGGTGTTCCTGCCGCCGGCGGCCCTGGCCACGCCGGCGCGGCGCCTGCCCGCGCTGTTCTACCTGGCGGGCCTGACCTGCACCGAGGAAACCTTCATGATCAAGGCCGGCGCCCAGCGTGCCGCCGCCGAGCACGGCCTGATCCTGGTGGCGCCCGATACCAGCCCGCGCGACACCGGCATCGCCGGCGAGGCCGAGTCATGGGATTTCGGCGCCGGCGCCGGTTTCTACGTCGACGCCACGCAGGCGCCCTGGCGCCAGCACTGGCGCATGGAAAGCTACCTCACGCAGGAACTGTTCGGCATCGCCTGCACCGAGCTGCCGGCCGAACTTCATCTCGACCTTCATCGAAGACCATATCCGGCACCACGCGGCGCAGCTCTGAGCGCTGGCCCGCGCAACCCTCGCGTACCCTGGAGCAACATGGCCAACCTGACCGCCACCGAACTCAAGGCCTTCGTGCCCGCGCGCGACTTTGCCCTGTCCCGGCAGTTCTACCAGGACCTCGGCTTTGCCTCGCCCTGGCATGACGACACGCTGGCCTACCTGCACCACGGCAATTGCAGCTTCCTGCTGCAGAACTTCTATGTGCGGGAGTTCGCCGAGAACCTGATGATGCACCTGCTGGTGGAAGACGTGGAGGCATGGTGGCAGAAGGTGCAGCAACAGGATATCGGCGGGCGCTACGGCGTCAGGCTGGTACCGCCGCAGGACCAGCCGTGGAAGATGCGCGACTTCGTGCTGATCGATCCGTCCGGCGTGCTGTGGCGCATCGGGCAGAACATCGGCTAGGCGCGGGCAGCCGGCGCCGCTTGGTAATACGTTGAAACAAGCCCGCGCCGAATGAAACGCAAAGCCGCGCCCGCCGGCCTTGCCGCCCATGCGGGCGCAGGCTAGCATCGGCCGGATCGCCTGTCCGCCCGGAGAACGCCGCCATGCCCCGCCCCATCCTTCCGTTCAGAATGCTTCCCCTGATGGCCGTGCTGTGCCTGCCGGCCGCCGTGCTGGCGCAAGGCTCGCCTACCGGGGGCGACGAGGCCATGAACGCGATCAACAGCAACTTCGCGCGCATGACGCCGTCGCCGCGCACGGTGGACAGCATCAACCAGGAATTGCGGCAGAACCACGCCACGCCGGCTGGCGGCAGCGGCATGCGCGGCGGCGGCCGCGGGCGCGGCAGGCAGCGGACGCAGGATAGTTCCGCAGACGCGAATGCGCCGGCCAGCCCGGATGGCGGCTTGCATACGAGCCTGCCGGGGACCAGCGGCGCTGCCGGCGCGCCGGCCCCTGCCGTTACCCAAGTTACCCAATAGCAGGCAAGCACCGCCACTGCGCCCCCGCGCCTCTGCGCGTCTCCCCCGGCGTCTTCCTCCGCTTCTTCCCCCCTTCTCCCCCCGCTTCTTCCTGAGCGCCGTCTCGCCTCTCACCGGGAAGCCGGCCGGCTCCCCGGCCGCCCCGGCGCCTCCCCGCGCTCCCCCCCGTTTTCCCTCCCCCTCCTCGTTCTCCGATATCCGGCGTGAATCGCCCGCGCGCAAATGGATATTGGACGTCCATGCCACGCCCTCCCTACACTGGGCTGCAAAACCAGAAGGCACGCAAACGCGGTTGCCTCAACGCAAGGAGACAGATCTATGCGCAAGGCGCTCGGCCACATCAAGGTGCTCGACCTGACGCGTGTGCTGGCGGGCCCGTGGRCCACCCAGAACCTTTCCGACATGGGCGCGGAGGTGATCAAGGTGGAGCGTCCCGGCACCGGCGACGACACCCGCGCGTGGGGACCGCCGTTCCTCAAGGACGCCGACGGCCGCGAGACGGCCGATTCCTCGTATTTCCTCAGCGCCAACCGCGGCAAGAAGTCCATCACCGTCGACCTGGCCGCGCCCGAGGGGCAAGAGATCATCCGCGAGCTGGCACGCGACGCCGACGTGGTGGTGGAGAACTACAAGGTAGGCACGCTGGCGCGCTACGGCCTGGGCTACGAGGACCTGCGCAAGCTGAACCCGCGGCTGGTCTACTGCTCGATCACGGGGTTCGGCCAGTCCGGGCCCTATGCCGCGCTGCCCGGCTATGACTTCGTCTTCCAGGGCATGGGCGGGCTGATGAGCATCACCGGCCTGCCCGACGGCGAGCCCGGCGGCGGCCCGGTCAAGTCCGGCATCGCCATCAGCGACCTGCTGACCGGCATGTACGCGAGCACCGCGATCCTGGCCGCACTGGAGCACCGCAATATCAGCGGCGAGGGCCAGTACATCGACATGGCGCTGCTGGACTGCGTGGTGACGATCAACTCCTACCAGGCGATCAATTATTTCCTTTCGGGCAAGGTGCCGCAGCGCATGGGCAATGCGCATTCGAACATGGTGCCTTACCAGGTGTTCCGCTGCGCCGAGGGCGACGTCATCGTGGCGGTGGGCAACGACACGCAGTACGCGGCGCTGTGCAGGGTGATCGGCCGCCCCGATCTGGCCGACGACGCACGCTTCGCCAGCGCCGGGCAACGCAACCGCAACCGCGACGCGCTGATCCCGCAGATCGCGCAGGCCATGCTGGCGCGGACCATGGCCGACTGGGTCGAGCGCATGGAGGCTGCCAACGTGCCGTGCGGCCCGATCTACAACATGCAGCAGGTCTTCGAAGACCCGCAGGTCAGGCACCGCGCGATGCAAGTCTCGCTGCCGCACGGCGCCGGTGTCGAGGCTCCGGGCCTGGCCAACCCGATCCGCTTCTCGGGCACGCCGATCGCGTACGAACGCGCCGCGCCCACGCTGGGCGAGCATACCGAGGCGGTGCTGGCCGGGCACCTCGGCCTGCCGCCGGAACGCATCGCCGCACTGCGCGGCAAGGGAGTGATCTGACCGGCCTCGCGGGCCGCCGACTGATTTGCCGACATCCGAAAACAACGGCCCGAAGCAGGCCAACACGGAGGAGACAACCATGCGAAACATCACCCCCGCGGCCGTGGCCGCGGCGATTGCCGCCGCCACGGCTGCCGCGCTGCCGGCGGCGGCCCACGCCCAGGCCCAGCCGCTGTCCCGCGCGCAACCGATCCGCTTCGTCGTGCCTTACCCGCCCGGCGGCGCGGCGGACCAGATCACGCGCCTGGTCGCGCACGACGCCGCGGCGGCGCTCGGCACGACCATCGTCATCGACAACAAGGCCGGCGCCGCCGGCATGATCGCCGCGGAGACCGTGGCACGGGCCGAGCCGGACGGGCGCACCTTCTTCGTCGGCTCCAACGCCCCGCTGGTGATCAACAGCGCGCTCTACAGCAAGATGCCCTACGACCCGGACAAAGACTTCATTCCGGTGGCCGGCCTCGGCAAGGCACCGCTGATGCTGTCGGTGCGGCCTGAGCTGGGCGTCAGGTCGGCCCGGGAGCTGGCGGCGCTCGGCAAGAAGGAGCCGGGCAAGCTGACCATGGGCTCGGCCAGCAGCGGCAATATCACCCACCTGGCCGGCGAATACGCGTCGAGCAGGCTGGGCTTCACGGTGACGCACGTGCCCTTCGCCGGCAGCGCGCCGGCCATCATCAGCCTGATCGGCGGCAATATCGACCTGATCTACGACGCGCTGCCGTCGTCGATGCAGCAGGCCCGCGCCGGCAAGATCCGGGCGCTGGCGATCCTGGACAACAACCGCTTTCCCCTGCTGCCGGACGTACCGACGATGAAGGAACTCGGCATCGCCGGCACCGAGGCCAGCGCATGGTTCGGCGTGGTGGCGCCCGCCCGGACGCGCCCGGCGGTGGTCGCGGAGCTGAACAAGGCCGTCAACGACGCGCTGGCGCGCCCGGACCTGGTGGAAAAACTGCGCGCCATCGGCGCCCAGCCCATGCCCGGCAGCCCCGCGGACTTCGGCCGCTTTATCCAGGACGAGCGTGCCCGCTGGATCCCCGTGGCGAAATCGCTCGGCGTGAAGGCGGAGTAAGCGCCGGCAGGTGCCGGCGGGACAACGCGCGGCACTGCCTGCCGATGCTCTATGATGAGCGCTTCTTTTCCGACCCGCCCCGGTACGTGGCCGCCTCGCGGCGCGGCCGGGCAAAGCCATGACCGCCAACGACAACAAGGCGCCGCCGATGAACGTGAAGACGGCGCTGCGCGTGCTCGAGATCATCGAAACGTTCGCGCGCGAGCGGCGCGCGCTCTCGCTCTCGGAACTGGCCCGCTTGCTGGCGGTGCCGGCGTCGAGCTGCCTGGCGCTGATCCGCACCCTCACCTCGCTGGGCTATCTGTACGAAACCGGCCGCCGCCAGGGTTACTACCCGACCGGGCGCCTGCTGGCCATGGCGCAGCAGATCGCGCGCCACGATCCGGTGCTGGATCGCGTGCACGGCACCATGCACGAGCTGCGCGCCGCCACCGGCGAGACCGTGGTGATCGGCAAGCTGCATGAGGGACGGTGGGTGGTGTACCTGGACGTGCTGGAGTCCCCGCACGCCATCCGCTACATCGCCACGGCCGGCGAGCGGCGCGACCTGCATGCCAACTCGATCGGCAAGGCGCTCTTGTCGGTGATGCCGGAGGACGAGCGCCAGGCGCTGATCCGACAGCTCAGCTTCGAGCGGTTCACGCCGCGCACGGTGGCGGACGCCGCCCAGCTCGAGGCCGAGCTGAAAGCCTCCGCCGAGCAGGGTTGCTTTATCAACCTGGGCGAATCCCTGCCCGATGTGGGGGCGCTCGCCTGGCCGGTGAGGCTGTCGGGGGAATGCTACGGAATCTCGATCGCCGGGCCGGTCTACCGCATCGAACCGGCGCTGACGCGCTTCTCGGCCATGCTGCGCACCGCCTGCTCCACGCTGGAGCGCGACGAGCGCAACCGGTTCTCCAAGTAGCGCGCCCCGCAGCCGGGTGGCCAGCCGTCAGGCCGGCCGCCCGCCTCAGCCGTGGCGCGGCGTCAGGTCTCCCCCGTTCTCGCGCAGCAATTCGCGCAGCTCGTTGATGRCCGGGAACACCTCGTGGTTCCAGTCCGCTCCCTGCGCATCGTGCGCGGCCTGCTCCATCTCGACGATCTCGCGGTCTTCCTTGAAGATCCGTTCGGTAAACCACACCAGCAGCGGCCACGCCAGGTCCAGCGCGCCGGGGATGCCCGGCTTCTTGATCGACAGCAGGCCGAAGGTGCGGTTGGTGCGCTGCTCGGCATCGAGCGGCACGTAGACGATCCACAGGTCCATCACCAGCGTGCCTTCCGAGGTGCGGATCTGCAGCGTCTGGTACGGATAGCCGGTGCGTACCGTCATCACGTCCTTGTTGTTCTGGCCGCCCTTGCCGCCGCCGAACACCAGCGCCTCGCCCACCGGCTGCTTGCCTTCCTCGCGCGAGAAGGTGTAGTCCACCTCGACCCAGCCGTCGCCGCGCCGGCGGCCCAGCGAGCGGGCGCGCATCTGTCCCATCTGCCGGCGGTGCAGGAACTGGTGGTTCATGTCCATCAGGTTCTCGTGCATGAACGAGTAGTGGCACTTGACCTCGCGGCCGAAGCGGCGGGTCTTGTATGCCTTGTTCGATACCGAGCCCAGCGCGGGCAGCGGGGTTTCGTCGGCCAGCACGGCGCTGCCCGGGAAAACGAAGATCAGGCCTTCGACCTCGCGGCAGGGGTAGGAGCGCACGCCGTTGGGCAGCCGTTCGCGGCCCAGGTAGGGCACGTCGATGCAGCGGCCGGTGCAATCGTAGGTCCAGCCGTGATAGCAGCAGCGAATCGACTCCCCCGCGACCACGCCCTCGTGCAGCGGCACCTGCCGATGCGCGCAGCGGTCCTCCAGCGCGAACACGGCGCCGGATTCGGTGCGTACCAGCACGATCGGCTCGCCCGCGAAGCGCACGCCATGCGCCTTGCCGCGCTTGACTTCGCGCGACCAGGCCAGCGGATACCAGTGATCCGGATGGATGGCGACGCGCCGCAGGTCGCGCAGGGGGGCTTCGGTGGGACTATCGGTGGGACTGTCGTTGGCACTGCTGTTGGCACCGCTGTCAAGCAATGGGACTGCATGCATGGGGGACATTCTCCTCGCGTATTCGGGAATCTCGGTGAGCCGGCTGCATGGGGCGGAGGCGCTCGCAGTACCCAGTCTACCCGAAGGCGCGCGTGCACGATGTAGGCGCGTCTCCGACGCACGGCAAAGCCTTGCCGGCAGCGTGACCGTCAGGCCGCTTGCCCGACCGCCGCGAGATGCCAGTAGCGGATGCCGTCGGGCAAGGCCCCGGCGAGCGTGGCGGGCGGACCGGCGCTGAGCGCCAGCATGGCATCGCCGTGGCGCCAGGTGCAGGCGTTGGCGGCATGGGCGCTTGCGCCGGCGGCCGGCGACACGGCCACGGACTGGCCGAGCATGGTCTGGAACAGGGCGCCGCCCGTACGCTTGAGCCAGGCTTCCTTCAGGGTCCAGAGCCGGAAGAAGGCGTCGAGCCGCGCCGGCTCGTCGCTGGCGGCGAGCAAGGCCGGCATGGCGGCGCGCTCGGCTTCGCTGCTGACCGCCGCGATCAGTGCGTCGAGCCCCTTGCGCGGCTGCACGCGTTCGAGGTCGAGCCCGAGCGGGGCATCGCCGACGGCGCAGGCGACCAGCCCGCCGGCATGGGAAATGGAAAGAAACGCCGCCGCCGGCCCGCTGGCCTGCGGCGGGCCGTCCGGCGCCGCGCCGAGCGTCCAGTCCTGCCAGGCGCCGCCGCAGGCCTGCGCCAGCAGCGCCCGCGCCAGCCAGCGCCCGGCAACGAACTGGGCGGCGCGCTGGCCGGCCCGCAGCGAGCCGAGCCGGCTTGTCTCCTGCGCGCTCATCCACTGGCCGGGCGGCGGCGCCTGCCCGGCCATGGCGGCCACGTCGGCCACCCGTACGTAAACGAGCCCGGGCTGCATGGCGCGCTTCAGCCGCGGCTGGCCAGGCAGGTCACCGGGCCGCGACCCTGGCGTAGATGCCCTTGAGCGCAACGCCGGCCACCACGGCGCCGGCATGGCATTCGTACTCGGTCGGGCTGGCGACTTCCGCCTTCTTGTAGTAGCTCACCACATCGACCACGGCATTGACGCCCAGCGACCTGGCCTTGTCCTGGAAGGCGATTAGCGCGGACAGCGCGGCCCAGCGGCAGGCTTCCTCGTCGCTCTTGCCGAAGCTGTTGGTCTTGCGGTTGGACACGTCGCCCTCCCCGGTTTCCAGGACCTTGGGTTTCGCCTGGCCGGCCAGGAAGAACTTGACCGTGCCATCGAGCTTGTCCCGCGCCTCGGGCATGTCGAGGACTTCCTGGAACGGCAGCATGTACTTGGTGTCGCGCGCCGCGGCGGGCGTGGACAGCAGCATGCCGGCCGCAGCGGTGGCTGCCAGGATCGAGAGAGCGTGTTTCATTGACCTTCCTTTCTTGGTTTTGTTGATAAGGAAAAACGCGGATGGCCCTGGAGCGGCTCGCCCGGGAGCGGCTCCAGGCCGGCTAGTGGCCCCAGCGACGGAACACCAGCGAGGTATTGATGCCGCCGAACGCGAAATTGTTGCTCATGGCGTAGTCGACGTCGAGCCGGCGGCCTTCGCCCATGATGTGGTCGAGCGGCGCGCAGCGCAGGTCAGGCGTGGCCAGGTTGATGGTGGGCGCAAACCAGCCTTCGCGCATCATCTCGATGGTCATCCATGCCTCGAGCGCACCGCAGGCGCCCAGCGTATGGCCCATGTAGCTCTTGAGCGAGCTGACCGGCACCGCGCCGCCCAGCACCGCGTGGGTGGCTTGCGACTCGGCGATGTCGCCCTGGTCGGTGGCCGTGCCGTGCGCGTTGACGTAGCCGATGGCCGAAGCGTCGAGCCCCGCGTCCTCGAGCGCCAGGCGCATGGCCTGCGCCATGGTGCCGGCCTGGGGCTGGGTCACGTGAGCGCCGTCGCTGTTGGTGCCGAAGCCGACGATCTCCGCCAGGATGCGCGCGCCACGCGCGCGGGCGTGCTCCAGCTCCTCCAGCACCAGCGTGCCGGCGCCCTCGCCCAGCACCAGCCCGTCGCGCTCGCTGTCGAACGGGCGCGGCGTGGTGTGGGGCGCATCGTTGCAGGTGCTGGTGGCGAACAGCGTATCGAACACGGCGGCTTCGGTCGGGTCGAGTTCTTCCGCGCCGCCGGCCAGCATCGCCACCTGGCGCCCGCTGCGGATGGTCTCGTAGGCGTAGCCGATGCCCTGGCTGCCCGAGGTGCAGGCGCTGGACGTGGTGAGGATGCGCCCGGTAATGCCGAAGAACACGCCGATATTGACCGCGGTGGTATGCGGCATCATGCGGATGTAGGTGGTCGCGCTGATATCCTCGGTGCTGCGCTCGTTCATCATGCGGCCAAAATCCGCCACCGCCGACGGCGTGCCGGTGGACGAGCCGTAGGCGATGCCCAGCCTGCCGCTGGTAACCAGCGGATCGCCGGCAAGCCCCGCATCATGCAGCGCCGCCTCGCTGGCCAGCACCGACATCACCGCCACGCGCCCCATCGCGCGCGTGACCTTGCGCGTGTAGTGCGCCGGCAGCGCGAACGGCGGCACGGGTGCCGCGAGCTGCGTGTTCAGGCCCTTGAAGTCCTGCCAGCCGTGCATCTGCACGACGGCGTTGCGGCCGCTGGCCAGCCGCTCGCGCACGGTCGGCCAGTCATTGCCCAGCGAGCAAACGGCGCCGGTGCCGGTAACGACAACTCGCTTCATCCGAACATCCCTCCGTTGACCGAGATCACCTGCCGCGTGATATAGCCGGCATCGGCGGACATCAGGAACGCCACCGTGGCGGCCACCTCGTCCGGCGTGCCCATGCGACGTGCCGGGATCATGCGCAAGGCTTCCTCCAGCACGTGTTCTTCCACCATCTCGGTGTCGATCAGCCCGGGTGCGACGCAGTTGACGGTGATGTTGCGCTTGGCCAGTTCGATGGCCAGCGCCTTGGTGGCGCCGATGATGCCGGCCTTGGCCGCGCTGTAGTTGGCCTGGCCACGATTGCCCACCAGCCCGGAGACCGACGACAGCGTGACGATGCGGCCCGGCTTGCGCCGCTGCACCATGGGCATCACCACGGGGTTGAGCACGTTGTAGAAGGCATCCAGGTTGGTATGGATGACTTCGTCCCATTCCTCGCCGGTCATGGCCGGGAAGGCAGCGTCGCGCGCGATGCCAGCGTTGCACACCACGCCGTAATAGCAGCCGTGCGCCTCGATATCGGCCAGCAGCGCGGCCGCGGCCTGCTCGCGCTGGCTCACGTCGAAGCACAGCACGCGCGCGCTGCGGCCCAGCGCGCGCACGGCGTCGGCCACCGATTCGGCCTCCTCGCGCCGCGAACGGCAATGCACCACCACATCGCAGCCGTCGCGCGCCAGGCGCAGCGCGATGGCGCGGCCGATGCCGCGCGATGATCCTGTGACGAGCACGGTCCGGTTCGTCATGGTTGTTGTCCTTGCAAGAAAGCCTGCGCGTCGGCAGGCTGGAAAACGGAAACATTGGCGCGCGCCACTTCGCGCCCGTCGAGCGACAGGGCGCAGGCGAACATGCCGAGCCCGTTGTCGCCGGTGAGCTCGGCGCGGGCCCGCACGGTCAGCACGCTGCCGACCGGAAACGCCGCCAGGTCGCACTCGTAGCGGCGCGAGCCGAGCAGGAAGCCGATGCCCGCCACCGCCTGCTCGTCGTCGGCGCCGAGCAGTTCGTCCAGCAGGCGCATGGCGCCGGCATGCGGCACCACCTCGCCGATCGCCGGCAAGGTGGCCGGGCCGGCCATGTTCGGGGTCACGCTCATGGTCAGCCGGCCCCCAGGATCACGGCGCTGTTGCTGCCGCCGAACGCGAAGGAATTGCTCATCACGTAGCGCGGCGCATGGCCCAGCGTCTCGCCGGGCGCCACCACGTGCAGGGGCGGCAGCGCCGGGTCCGGCACGCCGTCCCACCAGTGCGCGGGCAGGCGGCCTTGCGCGTTGCCGGACAACGTCAGCCACATCAGCGCTGCCTCGATCGCGCCGGCGGCGCCCAGCGCATGGCCGGTCATCGGCTTGGTCGAGCTCAGCGGCACGCCGTCGCCAAACAATGCGGCGCAGGCCAGCGCCTCCATGGCATCGTTCTGCGGCGTGGCGGTGCCGTGCAGGTTAAGGTAGTCGATGGCTGCGGGTGCCAGGCCGGCACGCGCCAGGGCCTGCCGCATGGCGGCCTGCGCGCCGGCGCCGCTGGGATCGGGCGCCGACATGTGATGCGCGTCCGAGGTCTCGCCCCAGCCTGCCAGGCGCACCTCGCCGGGCTCGGCCGAGAGCAGGAAGACGGCGGCACCCTCGCCCAGGTTGATGCCGGCGCGGTTGGCCGAGAGCGGGTTGCAGCGCGCGGCCGAGACCGAGTCCAGCGCGCTGAAGCCGGCGACGGTGAAGGGGCACAAGGTATCGGCGCCGCCCGCGATCACCACGTCGGCGATGCCRCTGCGCAGCAGCCGGGCGCCCGCGGCCAGCGCCTTGGCGCTCGACGAGCAGGCCGTGGACAGCGTATACGCCACGCCGGTCACGCCGAGCGCGCCGGCCAGGAACTGCGCGGGCGAGCCCAGCTCCTGCTGACCGTAGTGGAAGCCTTCTGGCCAATTGCCGCTGGCACGGCGCCCGGTCACCGCCTCGCCGCCTTCGGCGATGCCCGAGGTGCTGGTGCCCATCACGACCGCCACGCGCGCCGGGCCCACCCGGGCAATGGCCGCCTGCACCTGCGCCAGGCACTGCAGTGCGGCGTGGTACAGCATGGCGTTGTTGCGCGTGCGATGCACCAGCGGCGTCGTGTCCGGCACCGCCAGCGCCGCGCCGACGGTGCCGAGGTGCAGCGGCCGGCCTGCGCTGTAGCGCTGCGTGACCTCGCCGCCCGGCGGGCCGTCGGTGCGCCAAAGCGCCGCGCGCACGGCATCGGCGCCGTCGCCCAGGGCACAGGTCACGCCCAGCGCATTGATGAAGATATGGTTCATTTCGGCCCTCCTTGCGTGGCCGCCGGCAGCGTGCGGATGGTCAGCCGGTAGCCGTCGCGGTACTGCTCGAACTCGATGGTCTGCGGGTCCGGGTAGCGAATCTCGGCCACTACCTCGCCACCGGCGCGCAGCACGCGGCGCCCGGCCTCGGCATCGAGCCGCCAGCCGGGCGGCAAGGCCGCGGCAATGGCTTGCACCGGCCACAGCGACAACTGCATTTCACTCAGGATACGCTCCGGCACCAACTCGGCCGGCGCCCACGGCGAACGCACCACGCGCAGGTCCTGTCCGTCCCAGTCCAGGCGCGCCAGTACCTGCCCGCCGGCCAGCGCGGCCAGCCGCGTATGAGCCGCATTGGCTTCGAGCAGCGCCTGGATCTCGCGGCGCTCCTCGCCACGCGGCGTGCGGTACACCACCGTGATCTGCTGCTGCAGCATCAGCTCGCGGCCAAGCGAAGCCGGCGGCAGGCGCAGCAG
>NZ_JBFTND010000198.1:0-13870 GCF_056397305.1 Cupriavidus sp. 05N40 | reverse complement strand
CGGTGGCGCCGGCCGCCGCGGCGGTCTGCCAGGGCGCGGCCGGGGCGGGCAGTCCGGCGCCCTGCAGCGCGGCGGCCGCGCCGGGGCCGGCCACGCCGATCACTGCCAGCGCCGGGGTCAGGTCGGTCAGGCGCGCCTTGGCACGCAGCACGAACATGCCCAGGCGCTTCTGGATGGCGGCCTGGATGTCAGCCGACAACTGCAGGACGATGCCTTGCTCGTCGCGCCAGACCAGGAAGCTGGCGAGCAGGCGGCCCTTCGGCGAGCAATAGCCGGCCAGGCGCGCGGTGCCGGTGGCCAGGTCGTCGATGGCGTTGGTCAGCTGGGTATGCAGGAAACTGCCGGCGTCGTCGCCGGCAACCCGGATCAGGCCCAGTTGTGCGGGTCGGCAGACAACACCGCCCTGGCGCACGGCTTCGAACTGGGTAGCAAGGTCTGGGGCAGGGGAATTCATGGCAGGTATGGGCCGGTTAGGCTGGGCAAGTGGCGCGCGGGCGCGCCGGATGACGGGTGCGACATGCTGCGCACGCTCGTGGTGGCGCAAGGCTCCCGGTATTATATGGGCCTGTCGCCATTTCGGCCGGCGCGCCCGCCGTCCTTGCCGCGGGCCGCCGTTGTTGCCGCGGCGCGCGCGGGCGCACGGGGCGCCGCTATTTCCATCCCTACATGAAACGTATTTTCCTGCGACTGCTGATGGTCGCCGTGGTGTTTGCGATTGCCGCCGCGGGCGCCTTGGCCTGGTGGGCCAACCGCCCGCTCGACCTGCCGGCCTCGCCGGTCGAGGTGGTGATCAAGCCCAATTCCAGCGTGGCCAGCGTGGGCCGCCAGATCCAGCGCGGCGGCGTGCCGGTGGATCCGCGCCTGTTTGCCCTGCTGGTGCGGCTGAGCGGACACGGCGGGGATCTCAAGGCCGGTGGCTACGAGTTCGAGACCGGCGCCACGCCGCTGTCGATGATCGGCAAGATCGCCCGCGGCGAGGTCACGCACTATGTGCTGACCGTGATCGAAGGGTGGGAATTCCGCAAGATGCGTGCCGCCGTGGATGCCCACGCGGCGCTCAGGCACGACAGTCGCGGCCTGTCCGACGCCGAGCTGATGAAGGCCATTGGCGCGCCTGAGCCGGCGCCGGAAGGCATGTTCTTCCCGGATACCTATCTGTTCGCCCGCGGCAGCAGCGACCTGGAACTGTATCGCCACGCCTACCGCGCCATGCAGCGGCGCCTGACCGATGCCTGGAACGCCCGTGCGCCGGACCTGCCGTACAAGACGCCATACGAGGCCCTGGTCATGGCCTCCATCGTGGAGAAGGAAACCGGCCAGCCCGGCGAGCGCGCCATGATCGCCGCCGTGTTCGTCAACCGCCTCAGGAAGGGCATGATGCTGCAGACCGATCCCACCGTGATCTACGGCATGGGCGAAGCCTTCGACGGCAATATCCGCAAGCGCGATCTGCAGACCGACACCCCGTACAATACCTACACGCGTACCGGCCTGCCGCCCACCCCGATCGCCTTGCCCGGGCTGGCTTCGCTGGCCGCCGCCACCGCGCCGGCGCCGTCCGATGCGCTGTATTTCGTGGCGCGCGGCGACGGCAGCAGCCATTTCTCCAACTCGCTTCCCGAACACAACCGCGCGGTCGACAAGTACCAGCGCGGCAAATAAGTCTCTCCCCATGCGCGGAAAATTCATCACATTCGAAGGCATCGACGGTGCCGGCAAGAGCACCCACATTGAGTGGGTGGCCGAGCGCCTGCGCGCGCGCCTGGCCGGCGGCGCAGCCGTGGTCACCACGCGCGAGCCCGGCGGMACGCCACTGGGCGAGGACCTGCGGCAGATCCTCCTGCACCGCAAGATGCACCTGGAAACCGAGGCCCTGCTGATGTTTGCCTCGCGCCGCGAGCACATCGCGGAAATCATCGAACCTGCGCTGGCGCGTGGCGACTGGGTCGTCTCCGACCGCTTCACCGACGCCACCTTCGCCTATCAGGGCGGGGGCAGGGGCCTGCCGCGTGCCCGCCTCGAGGTCCTCGAGACCTGGGTGCAGGACGGCCTGCAGCCCGACCTGACCCTGCTGTTCGACGTGCCGCTGGAAACTGCCAGCGCACGCCTGGCCGGCGCCCGCGAACCCGACAAGTTCGAGGCCGAGTCGCGCGCCTTCTTCGAGCGCACACGCCAGGAATACCTGCGGCGAGCGGCGGAAGCGCCGCAGCGTTTCCGCGTGATCGACGCCACGCGGACCATTGCCGAGATTCAGGCGGAACTTGAAAACATTCTCGCAACGCTTTGATTCAGTGGCACTATCATGCCTTGCTGATATCGCAAGAAGCTGATGAAGTCCTTCACCTAACTCCCTGATTCGCATGCTTTATCCCTGGCAGACAGAAGACTGGCAACGGCTGACCGGCTTGCGCGAGCGGCTCCCGCATGCGCTGCTCATCCACGGCCAGCAAGGCATCGGCAAGCGCGACCTGGCGCTGCATTTCGCCCAGGGGCTGCTGTGCGACACGCCGCGCGCCGACGGCCAGCCGTGYGGCAGCTGCGCGGCCTGCCACTGGTTCAGCCAGGGCAACCACCCGGATTTCACCGTGGTGCGCCCCGAGGCCATGGAAGCCGCGGGCGAAGCGGAAACGGACGACAGCGGCAAGAAGAAGGCGCCAAGCAAGGTCATCCGCATGGAGCAGGTGCGCGCCCTGATCGATACCGTGGGCATTGGCACCCACCGCGCCGGCCTGCGGCTGGTGGTGGTGTATCCGCTCGATGCCCTGCAGAACGAAGGCGCCAACGCCTTGCTGAARACGCTGGAAGAACCGCCGCCGTCGACCGTGTTCCTGCTGGTCACCGACCGGCTGGACCGCGTGTTGCCCACCATCCTGTCGCGCTGCCGCCAGTTCTCGGTGCAACGGCCGACGCCGGCCGAGGCCTTGTCCTGGCTGCGCGGGCAGGGCGTGGGCGACGCCGAGGCCCAACTCGCGCTGGCCGGCGGCTCGCCGCTGACCGCGCTGCACGCCGCCGAGGCCGAGGAACAGCCGCTGCAGCGCTGGCTGGTGGCGCAGCTCGGCGGGGGCGCCGGGTTCGATGTGCTGGGCGCGGCCGAGCACCTGCAGAAGATGCCAGTGCCCGCGGTGCTTGGCATCTTGCAGCGCTGGACGTACGATCTGCTGTCAGCATGCCTGGCGGCGGCACAGGCGCCGCRCTATTTCCCGCGCGAGCAGGCTGCGGTCGCGCGCTGCGCGCAAGCCACCGATGCGCATCGCCTGCAGGCCTTCCTGGCACGGCTGGCGAACCACCGCCGCAGCGAGAATCATCCGCTCGCCGCGCGGCTGGTGATGGAGGCGGTGTTTCTCGAGTACCGGCAGTTGTTTCGGTRGCTTGTTTCGGTAGCTGTTTCGGCAGTCGTATCGGCGTAGTCGTGTCGCTGCAATTGTCGCGCTGCAGTTGTCTCGCTGTCGTTGTCTTGCTGTAGTTGTCCAGGTCAGTCATTCCAATAAGGCCAAAAGGCCGCGGTTCGCAACAAGGGGTCAGTCATGAACACAGCAGCAGCAGGGGACCGGGGCCAAGGCGCTCCCGGCGCCGCAGGCTTGGGCGCGGCGCCGGCCGGCGCGATAGGCGCGATAGGCGCGCCGACGGTGCCGGGCGCCGCGCCGGGCGCGGCGTCGCGGCCGAACGTGCTTTCGCTCTCCATCAAGGACCAGGCGGGGCTCTACGCCGCCTATATGCCGTTCCTGCAGCGCGGCGGCGTCTTCGTGCCGAGCAACCGGCCGTTCCGGCTCGGCGAGCAGGTATTCCTCGTACTGTCRCTGCTGGACCGGCCGCAGAAATACCAGATCGCGGGCCAGGTGGCCTGGATCACGCCGGTGGGCACGCCCAACAAGACGCCCGGTATCGGCATCCACCTGCCGGACGACGACAACGGCCGCAACCTGCGCCGCGCGGTGGAAGAGATCCTGGGCAAGGCCATGGAGTCCGGCCGGCCCACGCAGACGCTGTAGGCGACCGCGCCGGCATGTCAGGTGAAACATTGGCTTTCGCGTCCATGGCATTGATTTCAAGACGTTAAAGAAGAAGCAAGAGCAACGAGCATGAGTAATATCGCTTTCACGATTCGAAACGCGGAGCCGCAGGACCTGCCCGGCATCGTGGCCATCTACAACAGCACGGTCGCCTCGCGCATGGTCACGGCCGACACCGAGCCGGTCACGGTGGCATCGCGCCAGGACTGGTTCGATGCCCATCCGCCCGAGCGCCGCCCGCTGTGGGTTGCGCAGGACAGCGCAGGGCGCATGGCCGGCTGGCTCAGCTTCTCCGATTTCTACGGCCGCCCGGCCTACGGCGCCACCGCCGAGGTTTCCATCTACCTGGATGCCGACCGGCGCGGACAGGGCCTGGGCCGGCACCTGCTGGAGAAGGCCATCGGCCATGCCCCGCAGATCGGCGTGCACACCTTGCTCGGCTTCATCTTCGGCCACAACGAGCCCAGCCTGGGCCTGTTCGCCTCGCTGGGTTTCGAACGCTGGGGCAACCTGCCGCGCGTGGCCGTGCTCGACGGCGTGGAGCGCGACCTGGTCATCCTGGGCCGGCACCTGACCAAGCCGGCAGCCTAGGCAAGGCGCGAGGCGGAGCGCTTGCCGCCTCGCCTCGCGCGCGCATCGGCCGCGCTTTTCGCGCTTTCGGCTCCTTCCGCTGCTTCCGCTCCGGCGGCACCGGATGCCGCGCCGCCCGGCGCGCCGGACTCGAGCGCCGCGAGCAAGCCCAGCACGGCGGGGGCCTGTTCGTCGTCGCGCCAGATGCCGTGCAGCTCGGAGCGCCGCCCCTCCTTCGCCAGCGGCCGGCAGGCCAGGTTGGGCAGCTGCATCAGCTGCACGGATTCCGGCACCAGCGAAACACCGAAGTTCTGCGCCACCAGCGTGGCGATCGTCAGCATATGGCGCACCTCGTGCCGGATGCATGGCGTGAATCCCGCGCGCATGCACAGCGCAACGATCTTGTCGTAATACTCCGGGGCGAAATGGCGCGGGAACAGGATGAAGTCTTCCTGTCGCAATTGCCTCAGGTCGACCGCTGCATGCCCGGCCAGTACATGGCGCGAGGGCAGCAGGCAGATAAAGCGTTCGGTGTGCAGCACCCGTGCCGACAGTCCGGCCGGAATGACGCGCGGATGGGCGATGGCGATATCGATCTGCCCTCGCTGCAGCACGTCGATCTGCTCGAAGCTGTTCAGCTCGTGCACTACCACCTCGACCCCGGGCCGCGCCGTGGCAAACGCGCGCATTGCGGCGGCCAGCCGGGTCAGCAGGGCGGAACCCACGAGGCCCACGTGCACCGTGCCGGTCTCGCCCTTGGCGGCCCGGCCCGCCAGGCCCTGCGCATCGCGCGCCAGGGCCAGGATCTTGAGCGCCTCCTGGTACATGACCTTGCCCGCCGGGGTCAGCGCCACCTCCCGTGTGCTGCGTCGCAGCAACTCGAAACCCAGTGATGTTTCCAACTGCCGGATATTGAAGCTCAGCGGCGGCTGCGAGATCGAAAGGCGTTCCGCCGCCCGTCCGAAGTGCAGTTCTTCCGCGACCGCAACGAAGTAACGCAGCTGCCTGAGGTCCATGGGTGCCCGGTAGATTGATTCAATATCAATATAAATAGCGCAAAAAACGATATTGGACTAGATAACTCGCGACGCCGAGAATGATTTTCAGCCTGGCCGCCGCAGCCGTCCCCCGCGGCACTCGCGGCGCATGGCACAAAAAAAGAACCGAGGAGACCGCCATGAAGCTGAAGATCTTTGCCGTTCTGCTTTCCGTCCCCCTGCTGGTCGCCAGCGCCGCCGCCAGGGCCCAGGCTCAGCCATATCCGAGCCAGCCCATCCGCATCGTCGTGCCCTACGCGCCAGGCGGCATGACCGACGTGGTGGCGCGCGTGATCGCGCAGCGGCTCGGCGTGCGCCTGGGCCGCCCGGTGGTGGTGGAGAACCGTCCCGGCGCGGCCACCATCGTCGGCGCCGAAGTGGTGGCCGGCGCCAGCCCGGACGGCTACACGCTGCTGGCGGCCACCAATACCACGCTGACCATCAACCCCTGGCTCTATCCCAGGCTGCCCTACGATCCGCTCAAGAGCTTCGCCCCGATCGCCCTGGTCGCCAGCGCACCGAGCGTGATCGTGGTGAATCCCGGCGTGGCGGCCAGGACCGTCGGCGAGGTCGTGCAGCTGTCGCGGGCCAGGCCGGGCAGCCTGAGCTACGCCTCGTACGGCAACGGCTCGAGCGCGCACCTGGCCGGCGAGATGCTCAAGGCGCGCACCGGCATCGACCTGCTCCACGTGCCGTACAAGGGCAGCGCGCCCGCCAAGGCCGCGGTCATGGCCGGCGAAGTGTCGATGACCTTCGAACCGGCCTTTACCGGCTTGCCGCAGATCGCCGCCGGCAAGCTGCGTGCGCTTGCCGTGATGAATGCCAGCCGCTCCGCCGTGCTGCCCGACGTGCCGACCACCGCCGAGCTGGGCTATGGCGGCATCGAGATGTCGGCCTGGGTGGGGCTGGTGGCGCCGGCCGCCACGCCGCCCGCCGTGGTCCAGACGCTGGCCGGCGAGATCGAAGCCATCATGGCCGACCCTGCCGTGCGGCAGACCCTGCTGCGCAGCGGCGCCGAACCGCTGGGCTACTACCGCGAGGCCTTCGGCACGTACATCCGCGACGAGACGGCGCGCTACGGCAAGGTCATCGCCACCGCGCACATCCGCGCCGAATAAGAAACGCAATCCGAGGCGAATCACAGGAGACAAGCCAGCATGCACAAGCCGCTATCCCATATCCGCGTGCTCGRCCTGACCAGGGTGCTGGCCGGGCCCTGGTGCACCCAGAACCTGGCCGACCTCGGCGCCGAGGTCATCAAGGTGGAGCGGCCCGGCGAGGGCGACGAAACGCGCGGCTGGGGGCCGCCGTGGATCCCGGCCGGGGCGGGGCAGGAGCGGCGCGATTCCACGTACTACGCGTCGGCCAACCGCGGCAAGAAGTCGGTCACGGTGGATTTTTCCAGCCCGGAGGGCCAGGCCGTGGTGCGGCGCCTGGTGGCCACCTGCGACGTGCTGGTGGAGAACTACAAGGTGGGCACGCTGGCCCGCTACGGGCTGGGCTACGAAGACCTGCGCGCGGACCACCCCGCGCTGGTCTATTGCTCGGTCACCGGCTATGGGCAGACCGGGCCGTACCGGCACCGTCCGGGCTACGACTTCGTGTTCCAGGGCATGAGCGGGCTGATGAGCCTGACCGGCGCGCCCGACGAGGCCTGCGGGCACTGCGAAGGCGGCGGCCCGCAGAAGTTCGGCGTGGCGGTGGCCGACTTGGCCACCGGGCTGTACGCCAGCCTGGCGATCACGGCAGCGCTGGCGTGGCGCGAGCGCGGTGGCCTGGGCCAGCATATCGACATGGCCTTGCTCGACTGCGCGCTCGCGCTCGGCAGCAACCAGGCCGTGGGCTACCTGACGACCGGCAAGGTGCCGCGCCGCTACGGCAATGCGCATCCCAACGCGGCGCCTTACCAGGTCTTTTCCAGCAGCGATGGCAAGCTGATCGTGGCAGTCGGCAACGACAGCCAGTTCGCCGCCTACTGCGCGGTGCTGGGCAGGCCCGAGCTGGCCGCCGACGACCGCTTCGCCCGCGTCAGCGGCCGGCTGGTCAACCGCGAGGTGCTGCTGCCCCTGCTGGCCGGTGTCATGCGCACCGACACCACCGCGGCCTGGCTCGCGCGCCTGGAGGCGGCCGGCGTGCCGTGCGGGCCGATCAACGATTTCGCGCAGGCCTACGATGACCCGCAGGTCCGCGAGCGCGGCGTGCGGGTGGACCTGCCGCTGGCTTTCGGCGGCACCTGTCCCAGCGTGGCCAGTCCGATGCGCTTCTCCGCCACGCCGCTGGACCACCGCGTGGGGCCGCCCATGCTCGGCGAGCACACCGACGCGGTGCTGGCCGAATGCCTCGGCATGGGCGCGCACGAGCTTGCGCGCCTGCGCGGCGCCGGCGTGATCTGAAGCGCGCCGCGCCGGACCCGCCGATCCCTGAATCCTTTTTCTTGCCGGAGACCCCGATGCCGTTCCAAGCCCGCTACGCCGAATTCACCAGTCCGCGCCCGGCCGATGCCGGAACCAGTTCCCGCCACCTGGCGCCCGACTGCGCCGGCCTGGATTTCCTGGCGCTCGATCGCGGCCTGCAGGACCTGCTCGCGCTATACCTGCCGGGCGCCGAGCACCGGCACCTGCTGCCGCATTTCCAGCGCATGGGCCAGTTGGCCGGCGGGCGCCTGAACACGTTGGCCAGCGTGGCCGACAAGCACGGTCCGGTACTGCACGCGCGCACGCGCTGGGGCGAGGATCACGACTGGATCGAATACCACCCGGCCTATCAGGAGATGGAGCACATCGCCTTCGGCGATTTCCAGTTCCACGCCATGAGCCACCGCGCCGGCGTGCTGGGCTGGGACGCGCCGCTGTCGCCGGTGGCGAAGTATGCCTTCCAGTACCTCTTCGTCCAGTCCGAGTTCGGCCAGATGTGCCCCATCAGCGTGACCGACACTTCGGTCCACCTGATCCGCAAGTTCGGCAGCCCGGCGCTGCAGCAGCAGTTGCTGCCGCGCATGCTGGCGGCCGATCCGGCGGCACTGTGGAAGGGCACGCAGTTCATGACCGAGAAGGCCGGCGGCTCGGACGTGGGCGCCATCGAGACGGTGGCCCGCGAGGAGGGCGGCCACTGGCGGCTGTACGGCGAGAAGTGGTTCTGCTCGCATGCCGACGCGGACGTGGTCCTGCTGCTGGCGCGGCCCGAAGGCGCGCCGGCCGGCACGCGCGGACTGGGGCTGTTCGCCCTGCCGCGCCGGCTGGAGGACGGCAGCCGCAACGCCTATCGCATCGTGCGCCTCAAGGACAAGCTGGGCACCCGCTCGATGGCCAGCGGCGAGGTCAGGCTCGAAGGCGCGCTGGCCTATCCGGTCGGCGCGCTCGACCAGGGCCTCAAGCAGATGATGGAGCAGGTCAACCTGTCGCGCCTGTCGCACGCGGTGCGCGCCGCCGCCATGATGCGCCGCTGCCTGAACGAGGCGTTGCAGGCGGCGCGGCACCGCAGCGCGTTCGGGCGCGAGGTGATCGGGCATCCGCTGCTGCGCCGCCAACTACTCAAGCTGATGGTGCCTGCCGAAGCCGCCTTGTCGATGTCCATGGCCACCGCCGACGCCATGCGGCGTGCCGGCGAGGGCGACGCCACCGCGCACCAGGCGGTGCGGTTGCTGACGCCGCTGATCAAGCTGCGCGCCTGCCGCGACAATATCGCGGTGGCCACCGGCGCGATGGAGGTGCGCGGCGGCAACGGCTATATCGAGGATTTCGTCAACGCGCGGCTGGTGCGCGATGCCCATATCGGCGTGCTGTGGGAGGGCACCAGCAATATCAACGCGCTGGACGCCATCCGTCGCGCCGTGGGCAAGGAGCGCGCGCACCGCGCGCTGCAGACATTGCTGGTGGCGCGCCTGGAACAAGCCGAGATGCCCGCGCCGCTGCGGCAGGCCTTGTGGCAGGCCTGGCAGCGCGCCGCCGCGCTGGCCGAGGCGGTGGCTGCCGCAGACGCGCACGAGGCCGATACCCGGCGCGCCGCCAGCGCGCTCTATTACGCCAGTGCTGCCATCCTGATGGCCTGGGAAGGCGGCCAGCCAGGCACCGATGCGCGCCGGCTGCTGCTGGCCCACGCGCTGCTGCGGCACCGCCTGCAGCCGGCGGATCCGCTGGCCGCCCCGGGCGCGGCCGGGGCGGCGGGCGAGTCCGCCTGCGGCGACCTGCTGCTGGGGAGCGCGCCGGTCACGCCCGCGCAAGCCAGCGCCGCCATCGCGCTGGCCGTCTGAGGCGGGACGCCCGGCAGCGGGCTGCCGGGATGCGACCGGATACAATGTCAGGTGGCGCCGCCCCAGGCCGAATGGCGGCGCCGATTTCCGGATACCGTCCCCATGTTTGTCGATTCCCACTGCCATCTAGATTTCCCCGACCTGGTCGCGCGCCTGCCCGAACTGCTGGACAATATGCGGGCCAACCAGGTCACGCATGCGCTGTGCATCTCGGTCACGCTGGAAGATTTCCCGAAGGTGCTGGCGCTGGCCGAGCAGCACCCGCATCTCTATGCCTCGGTCGGCGTGCATCCCGACTACGAAGAGGGCGAAGATCCCACTCTCGAGCGCCTGCTGGCGCTTTCCGCGCATCCGCGCGTGGTCGGCACCGGTGAAACCGGGCTTGACTACTACCGTCTCAACGGCCGCAGCATCGCCGACATGGAGTGGCAGCGCGAGCGTTTCCGCACGCATATCCGTGCCGCGCGCCAGACCGGCAAGCCACTCATCATCCATACACGCTCTTCCGCGGACGACACGCTGCGCCTGATGCGCGAGGAAGACGCGGGCGCCGTCGGCGGCGTGATGCACTGCTTTACCGAAACCTGGGAGATCGCGCGGCAAGCGCTGGACGAGGGCTTCCATGTCTCGTTCTCCGGCATCGTGACCTTCAAGAACGCGGTGGAGTTGCAGGAAACCGCGCGCAAGGTGCCGCTGGACCGCATGCTGATCGAGACCGATTCGCCCTACCTGGCGCCGGTGCCGTACCGCGGCAAGACCAACCAGCCCGCCTGGGTGCGCCATGTGGGCGAGTTCATCGCCAATCTGCGCGGCATGCCGGTGGAAGCACTGGCGGAACAAACCACGGAAAACTTCTTCCGTCTTTTCAAGCATATAGACAGGAATGCTCATGCTTAACATGAAATACATCCGGTGCCTGGCCGCTGCCGCCGTCCTGCTGGCGGGCAATGCGGCATGGGCGGCACCGGTGGACGACCTGCGCAAGGCGGTCGAGTTCGACGACGCCAATACCGCACAGAAACTGCTGGCGCGCGGGGTCGGTCCCAACCTGGTCGATGCCAAGGGCAATCCGATGCTGGTGGTGGCCCTGCGCGAGAAGTCGCTGAAGGTGGCGGCGGTGCTGATCCGCGCCAAGAACATCGATTTCGACAAGGCCAACGCCGCCGGCGAGACCCCGCTGATGATGGCCAGCCTGCAGAACGAGTTCGACATGGTCAAGCTGATGGTCGACCAGATGGAGGTCGAGATCAACAAGACCGGCTGGACGCCGCTGCACTACGCGGCAACCAACGGCAACAACGAGATCGTCAAATACCTGGTCGACCACGCGGCCTATATCGATGCCGAAAGCCCCAACGGCAGCACGCCGCTGATGATGGCGGCACGCGGCGGCCATATCGAGACGGTGAAGCTGCTGCTGGACGAGGGGGCGGACATGCGCCTGCGCAACCAGCAGGGCATGACGGTGATCGATTTCGCCGAGCGCTATCACCAGGCGGAGATCGCCAGCGGGCTGAAGGCGCGCTGGCAGAAGCTGTATCCGCAGACGCCGATGGGCGCCCAGGCGCCGCAGAAGGGCTGGAACTGAGGGGCTGGGACTAAGGGGCTGGAACCGAGCGCCGGCCTCCGGTTGCCCGGCCTATGCGTCGTCGGCCAGCCGGACGCCGGTGAATTGCCAGCGCTGGTGCGGGTAGAAGAAATTGCGGTAGCTCGCGCGGATATGCGATTCCGGCGTCACGCATGAGCCGCCGCGCAGCACCATCTGGCTGCACATGAACTTGCCGTTGTACTCCCCGACCGCGCCGGCGCTCGGCCGGAAGCCCGGATAGGGCTGGAAGCCGCTGGCGGTCCATTCCCACACGTCGCCGAACATCTGGCGCAATGCCCCGGCCGTGTTCTGGCGGTCAGGCAGCGGGCGCAGCACGCGGCCTTCGACAAAGTTGCCGGTGGCCGGCAGGTTGCGCGCGGCGTGCTCCCATTCGGCTTCGGTCGGCAGGCGCCGCTCGGCCCAGCGCGCGAAGGCGTCGGCCTCGTAGAAGCTGATATGCGTGACGGGGCTGTCCGGGTCCACCGGCTGCATGCCGCGCAGGCTCATCTGCCACCATGTGCCTTCCCGTTCTTCCCAGTACAGGGGCGCTTCGATCCCCTGTTCGGTCACCCAGCGCCAGCCGTCGGACAGCCACAGCCCGGCGGTGCGGTAGGCGCCGTCTTCGATGAACTCGAACCATTGCCGGTTGCAGACCGGATGTGAGCACAGCTGGTAGGGCTGCAGCAGCACGTTGTGGCGCGGTCCCTCGCAATCGAAGGCGAAGCCGTCTGCGTCATGGCCGATGGCGACCACGCCGCCGGCAAAGCGGATCCACTCCGCCGCCGGCCGCGGATCGGCGATCACCGGCGCCAGCAGTTCGGGGGCAAAGGCCGGCTTGAGCGGGTTCTGCGCGAACAGGTGCAGGATGTCCGTCAACAGCAGTTCCTGGTGCTGTTGTTCGTGGTTCAGGCCAAGCTCGATCAGGGCCGCCTCGGCATCGGTCTGCGCATGCATCAGCAGGCCGAGCATGGCCTCGTCGACCGCCTCGCGATAGGCCAGCACCTCGTCCAGCGAGGGCCGCGTCAGCAGGCCGCGGCGCGGCCGGGGATGGCGCGCGCCGACCGCTTCGTAGTAGGAGTTGAAGAGATACCGGTAGCGTTCGTCGACGGGCTCATAGTCGGGGATGCGGGCCGCCAGCACGAATTCCTCGAAGAACCAGGTGGTATGCGCCAGATGCCATTTGGCCGGGCTGGCGTCGTCCATCGACTGCACGGTGGCGTCGGCGTCGGTCAGGTCGGCCACCATCGCCTCTGTCGCTTCGCGCACATGGCGATACCGTCCGAGCAGGGCGGGTTCGTGCGGAGGATGCAGGGCGCTGGCAGGCAGCAGGGCAGAAGACATGCGGGCTCCCGGATCGGACTTGGCATCTGCCGCGGGTGCCGCTCGCGCAAGCGGTCGGCCGTGGCGTGTGGGTGAGGCAGGTCAATGCCCGGGCCGAGCTGCGTGGCGCTGCGAGCGTGTCCCTGGAAGGATCCGCACGCGAACGGCGTGCGTCCGGAACCATGATAGACCCGATCGCGCAGCGGGCATAGCCGGCGCGTGCCTACTAAAGAGGGGGAAGCGCAGCAGCTGACACGGCGGCGGGATCGGCGCGATCGGCGGGACAGGGCTGGCCGAACAGGCCGGTGATCACTTGCCCCACCTCGGCCTGCATCGCCGCGACGGCGCCGGCGCTGCCGGACAGATGGGCCAGCAGGCATTGCTGGAACAGGCCGTCGAGCACGGCATAGGCCGCCGCCGGCGACAGGCTGGCCGGCGTGCCGGAGAGCGCCGAAAAGCGGCTGACGATGCGCCAGGTCATGTCCTGCAGGCTCTTGTCGATCTCCGCCACGTCCGCCCTGAACGCTTGCTCGAACAGTGACTGGGCGCGCAGGTCGTACCAGAGCCGGTGCATATGGGCTTCGTCGCGCAAGGTGCTGCCGAGGATCTCCAGGAAGCCTGCCATGAGGCCGCCGTAGCTGCTTGCTTCGGCCAGCACGCGATCATAGCGCGTGACGCAGCGGGCCTTGTACTGGCGCACGCTGCAGACGATCAGGTCGGTCTTGTCGTTGAAGTAGTAATGCAGCACGCCATGCGAGAACTCCGAGTTCTGCGCGATCTCGCGCAGGCTC
Organism: Cupriavidus sp. 05N40; assembly: GCF_056397305.1. Lineage (NCBI taxonomy): Bacteria > Pseudomonadati > Pseudomonadota > Betaproteobacteria > Burkholderiales > Burkholderiaceae > Cupriavidus > Cupriavidus sp. 05N40. The sequence goes on along the minus strand of NZ_JBFTND010000198.1, from coordinate 305 downwards.
GTGCGTGCGTAGCCCAGCGTGGCCAGGGTTGCCAGGGCGGCTTCACCCAGTTCGGCACGGCGTTCGGCGAACTTGTCGATGCGCTTGCGCGGCACGCGCTGCGCGCTTTTTTCCTGTGTGGACGGCATGGTCTGATGCTTGCCCGGCAAAGTGTTCACGAAGCATAGCACGGCGCTTTTCGGCATTACGTACTGCACAGCAAAAAACTTGACACTTGACCAATAAAAACTTGACGAGTGTCAAGACGATTTCTAGCATGAAGTCTCCATCCGCAATCAAAAAACCAGACAGGAGACAGCGATGGC
>NZ_JBFTND010000197.1:0-14000 GCF_056397305.1 Cupriavidus sp. 05N40 | reverse complement strand
CGGCTGGGGGGCGGGCGCCGTACAACTGATCGAGATCCCCACCGACGATGAGATCCACGACAATATCGTCGCCATGTGGGTGCCCAAGGCACCCGCCAGGGCCGGCAGCGATTTCCGCCTGCGCTACCGCCTGCACTGGCTGGCGGACGAGCCCTACCCCAGCCCGCTAGCGCGCTGCGTGGCCACCCGGCTGGGCAACGGCGGCCAGCCCGGCCAGCCGCGCCCGCAAGGCGTGCGCAAGTTCATGGTGGAGTTCAAGGGCGGCCCGCTCGATAAGCTGCCGTTCGGCACCAAGCCCGAAGCGGTACTGAGCAGCTCGCGCGGGACCTTCTCCTACGTGTTTGCGGAAGCGGTGCCCAATGGCGTGGCCGGGCACTGGCGCGCCCAGTTCGACCTCACCGCCGAAGGCAAGGATCCGGTCGACGTGCGCTTGTTCCTGCGGCTGGACGGCAAACCCTTATCGGAAACCTGGCTTTACCAGTACCACCCGTTCAACTCGCCGGCCGGCTCCGGCGCCTGAGCGCGCGAGCGGTACGCGGTAGCCGGTATTGGCCTGTCGTGATGTAGCGCGCACCGGAGCAGGTATCATGGCGACGGCCCGGCAACCGGGAGTTTACGCGCGTGCCAGGCTGTCTCATGACGACGAACCGTACCGGCCATGGCCGGTCACCGCCTTTTCTGCGTAACTTCCGGGCCTTTTCCGGGCCTTTTCCGGGCCTTTATCCACGCCTTTTCCGGGCCTTTTCCGACTCTCTTCTGCGCCTCTTCCGCTTTCCCTGCCGAGATGATTCCCGCTAACCCCGCCGACGCCGCCGCCCCCAGCCCAGACGATTCGCTGCCCCGTGCCGAGCGGGCCTACCAGCACCTGCGCAACGCCATCCAGGCCGGGCAACTGCCCTCCGGTACGCGGCTGCGGGAGGTGGAACTGGCCGCCACGCTCGGGCTGTCGCGCACTCCGGTGCGCGAAGCGTTGTCGCGACTGGAGTCGGAAGGGCTGGTCGTCAACGAGCCCAACCGCGGCATGATGGTGACGCGGCTCGACGCCAGCATGGTGAGCGAGTTGTACGTCATGCGCGAAGTGCTCGAAGGCACTGCCGCAGCGCTGGCGGCGCGCCACGCCACCGACGTGGAAATCTCGCTGCTGCGCGACATCGTGCAGCGCGATCTCGCCATCGCCGAGAACCCCGACAAGCTCGCTGCCAACAACCGGCTCTTCCACGAGACACTGCACCGTTGCGCGCACAACCGCTACCTGCTCAAGACCCTGCGCTCCCTGCACGAATCGATGGCCCTGCTGGGCCGCACCACGCTGGCCTTGCCCGGGCGGGCACAGGTTTCCTACCAGGACCACATCGCACTGGTGGACGCGCTCGAGCAGCGCAATCCCGCGCAGGCCGAGCAGATCATGCGTCGCCATATCCAGCAGGCATACAAGGCACGGCTATCGATGTGGATCGACGAGCAGGCCTGACGTCCAGGTCGCCGCTGCCGCGCGTGCATGGCGCCAGGCGCCAAGGCTGAGCAGCGCGAGCGCGGCCGGGCTCAGTGCAAGAACGCGCGGTGGCGAGCCCCGGCGCAGATCAGCCAGCTTCGGTGCCGGAATCCGCGGGACATAAAAAAACCGGCCAAAAAGCGCTGCGCTCCGGTGGAGCGACGCGTTGGCCGGTCTTGCCGCGCGGAGCACCCGCGCCGGGTCTGACGATGCCGATGCCCGCGCTCGCAACAATTCGTGCAATGGCACGAAGGCGAGCCGCAGCCGCATGGCCGTCAAACCAAGACTGCAAACAATCTTCAGACTATCGACTAGACAGCTACTACAAACAACAGCAAACAACAGACTTCAAATAGCTTCAAACGAACTGCAAATCACTGACTTCAGCAACACACGCTTGATTCTTGATGACGGTTGCCACCGCTGCGATCAGCCGTTCGCGTAGGTGATCTTGGCGCGGYGAGCCTGGCTTTGCAGACGGCCAAAGACACGCTGAACAGCGGCAACAGCGCTCTTCACGTCGTCGATGAAGGCCGGGCTACGGGGGCCCAGTTCACGGTCGATCAGTTCGCGTTCCAGTTGGTCGGTCATCTTGATATCGGATTGGGTGTTCATGGCTTGCTCCTTAGGTGATAACCCGCATCGGGTTTTCCCTAATTGTAGCAAAATAAATGCGGCAGAGCAGCAATAGGTGATAGTACGTATGCCGTGGCGCAACGTGGGGTGACGACTTAACCATAACGTTGCCGATTTGCAACGATTAGATCGGCAACGACATGCTTGATCCCCCCCAGCATTAAAGTTGACCATAAAGCATATTTTGGTCGGAGCCCGCGAGGTGGATCAACGCGATCCGCAGCCATTCGCCGATGCACGTCTTGTTTGCGCTTTTCGACAATGGCGCTCCAGCAATCAGGGAAAGTTGCTGCGAAGCTACTTGGTGAGATGCGAAGCAACTCACCGAAATCGTTACCCGATAGAGAGGTAGTCGACAAAATTCGGAGGCCGTATTCCAGGACGCGAATCGCTGGCAGCCGTGCAAACATTTCGCCGTCGAAGAGCACGGCACAGACTCCGGTCCACTTGCGGTAGGCGATAAATTGCACTTCCTGGCCGACGAGAAATTCGGTACGCGGTGTACGTGTGTTCAGCATCTTGACGAAGCGACCGCGAGGAACGGCGGTGTCCGTATGCCATTTCCCGAGAGCCGGCAGGCGCGCTCTTGCCCCCGCTTTCACCGTACCAGCGTACCTCGCCGTAGTTCAGGCGTGCGACAAGCCTTCCCGCGCGCCTCGGCAGGCTGCTCGCCTGTCTGCCCCTCATTGCAACGATGCCCCAGAGTCACAGGACCTGCCACGACTGGAATCGGCGATGCCAGATGTCGTCCCACGCTTGCTCATGTGCTGCCAGACGCTGTGATCGAAGTGGGCGCGGTCGATGCCAAGGATGTCGGCCGCGACATTGATCACGGCTTGGTCAGAATAACCACTCGGGATCAGTCCGGCCAACCAGAGAAAGTTGCGAAGATGTCGGTCAATTGCACTGGCGGATAGATATTGTCCCGAAACTCGCCGGGAGCGCCAAATTGAACGGGGGCACTGCAACTGGGCCAACGAGACGCGGTGGCACCACCGATGTGCTCTACATTCCCGGCCCAAACGCAGAGGTTTTCAGCACGCCTCGATAAACAGCAGCATCCCACATTATCGAGGTGGGATGCTTCTTCCTTGACTGATGGAAAGATCCCCCCTTCTCCATGGTCCAGATGCCGAACCGCCGTCTTGCACTGAATGTTCAGCGTGGAACATTACAGCACTCCACAGATTGCTTACCACCCTCCTGAACCTGCATAAACCCACCCAACGTAGGGTGAAAATCAAGGACAGGATGCCGTTCTAAGGATGAAGTTCGTCATTGAGGCTGTTGCATAAGCATGCTCAGCATCGAGAAGGCCAAGGCATCAACTCCCATGGATTAAGACGTGATGTTTGTGCCACTTTTCGAGAAAAATTCACTCTCGGACGAATATCGGGAAATACAAAGTTCTTCACAAAAAACACTAAACATCATCATGGTCATTCGCAGTCGCTTCTCTAAGACGGTTGTTGCCGCCTCGCTTCTGTTTCCCCTCGCCGCCCCTTTCAGCCATGCACAGGAATCCGCTAACGCGGACCTTGATTCCTGCGTTACACAGGAACAGACAATTCTGACGGCCAAGGGCGCCGGCATGGGCATCGTCGCCGGGCTCGGCGCAGCGCTCTTTGGCAAAAACAAGGATGACAGCATCAAGAAGGCCGCCATTGGCGCAGCCGTAGGTGGCGCCTTGGGGGCGGCCGCCGGCTTTGCCACGGCGTACTACACGGCCATCGACACGTGCTACAAGAAGAATCCGAGCTGGATCCCGGAATCGAAGATTGAACGTACCAAGGGGTACCAGCAGGTCAAGAAGGATATCAAGTACAACCCGAAGGAAGGCGACAAGACGTTGGTCTCCAAGATCGACATGCCGACCACCGCGAAAGCCGGCGACAAGATCGATCTGGCAACCACGTTCATCGCGATGACTAAGAACGGTTCCGAAGCCCCAGTAAAGGTAGAACGTAAGCTCTTTGTGATCGATGATGGAAAGGAATCGATCTTGCCGTTCCCTGGCCAAACCGCTGAGGATCGCACCGTAGAGGCTGGCCAGAACGTTGACACATCGCGCCTGCCGATTCCTTCGGAAGCCAAGAGTGGCAGCAAATACCGTTACGAGTTTGCGGTGAGCATGGCTGGCAAGCCTGCGGCGGTTGCCTCGCAGACCGTTACGATTCTGTAATTCGAGATAGTGGGGTGGGCTGCTTCGGGCAGCCCGGCTGCGCTCACGCGTCGGCTGCATCCCTGCCCCAAAGATCATGCGCACGACATCATTGCACTGCAGCCTCGTACTCCTGGGTGCGCTATTACTTGGCGGCTGTGCCGCCAGCCAGCTTCATGGCTTCCAAAACGCCTACCAGGGCTACAACGTCCCCGAGCCACTAGTTGCAACCGTCCGCTATGAACTAAAACGGCACGGTTTGCCGAATGCGCAAGTTACACGCGACAGCGTAGGCCGGATCCGCCTGGTGGGCAACTACCAGGATGAGGATGAAGTCGACCGCGCATTCTTCATCGTCCAATCAATTGTCGGCATCAAGTCGACCTCACCGTTCTATCCGGAGAGCATCAAGGAGAAGCGCTGGGAAGTTCAGGCAGGACAGGCGCTTGCCGCCCATGCGAGGGCGGTACGCGATCGACCCGCACCACCTGCTAAGCGGGCCTTGATCATTGGTATCAATACCTTCCGTGACAAGCGCGTGCCCGACATCTTGGGTGAAGACGATGCACGACGCGTGAAAATGGAGGCGGAGAAAGCGAACTACCGCACCACAGCCCTGCTCGGCCCGCAAGCCACCAAGGCCAACATCGAAGCCATTCTGAAACGTTTTAAAGACGAGGTGGGACCGAACGATACCGTACTCATCTATGTGTCCAGCCACGGGGCCATGCCCGTACCGTCTCCCCGTGTGCGGGACGCGCGAAAGATGTCGATCATCGCTTATGACTCGGGGGATCCACGGGTCCCTGACCGTGACTTTGCGATCAGTGTATTCGACAGCTCGGTACCCGACCTCAAGTTGCAAGAGTTAGCACAGACGCCGAGCAGACAGACCCGCCTGATCATCGATACGTGCTACAGCGGCGAGATTCTGAGGGGTATCCCGGATGAGTCCAGACGCTACATCCTTGCGGCCAACGGCGGTGTACCTGAGCGCGCCGGCATTTCGATGGCGGCATGGACCGGCCAAGCGTACGAGGCCAAGGGTATCCGCTTTACGGAAGATGGCGCAGGTAGCACGCAGAACGTTCGTACCACCCAGACCACGCCAATGGATCTTAGCCGATACACGATTATCACGGCCACGAGCGATGGCGAGCAGTCGTGGGGCCCGTCCGCAGGCGGCACCTTCGAAAGTCCAGTCACCCCTGGCAAGCGCCTGCAGGGTTCGTTCTTCACGCAAGCTTTCTTTGAGTACCTTGCAAAGTTCAATGGACATATCGAACCGGCCTTCGTGGAAGCCCGCAAGTTCACTGTGCAAAAGGTGGCGAGCATTCCGCCCGTCTCGGGCTACAAAGGCCCAGTCCCTATCCCACAGGTACCTCGGCTAAACCCGTCCTTGGCTGCCGGCGACAAGAGCAGCATCTATGAATAGGGGGAATCGCCCAATCGCGTGCCGCCCCATTTTTTGTCCGATCAACGCATTTCTGGATATCAAGAGCTGACCATGCGACTTCAATTCGCTGCCCTGCCCCTGCTGCTCGCGGCCTGCGGCGTCACCTGCGCGCAGGAAAGCTATAGCGCAAAATCCCTGTTCTTCGGCGAGGACAACGACGTCGTCGCGGTGTCCACGAGCAAGCCGGCCAATGCAACCACAGCGGTAGCTGCCGCCCCCGCCTCTGCCCAGAAGGCGACTCCGATCAAGGTGGCCAGCAAGAAACCAGCCAACCAAAGCATCGGCGCCAGCTATTTCATCCGCCTCAAGAACCCCGACGGCAGCACCCGCGATGTCCTGGCGAGCCGCAAGTTCCAGAGTGGTGACCGCTTTCAGCTTGGTGTCAAGGTGAACAAGCCTTCCTACATCTTCGTTTTCAATGAGGATGCCAACGGCAAGATCACGCAGATCTACCCGCAGCCGGGCCACAACAACTACATCAATGCCATGGGCGTAGTGTTCCTGCCCGGCCAGGGTGCCTTCGAATTCGATCGCAAGCCTGGTACTGAGCATTTGCTGGTCTATGTGTCGCAACAGCCCGTGCCCTCCAACATGCCGGATCGCATCCGCTCGATGCAGCCCGATGTCGTGACCACGACGTACGCCGCGTCCACCGGTGCGCCGGCGGCCCAGTGCAATACTCCAGCGGCCACGCCCGTAGTGGACGCCGCACCTCAGCGATTTGAGGCCGCCAACGAACAGGCACTTTACGCATCGAAGGCCATCACGTTTACCGACGACGCTGCCTGCGGCAAGGCGGATGCCGGCGCACTCTACGCGTCAAAGGCCATCGTTTTCAGCGACGACGCCGATGCGGGCGGCATGCAGGCCGCGTCCTATGTCGTCAAGAAGGCCACCACTCCAGATGCCAGCCTGTTCCTGAAGATTAGGCTGGTGCACGAATAAGCGAACACCCACGACCCATGATGCCAGGGAGCAGCCTACTAGAGGCGCGTTTCCCCGCGTCGCAACCGTGATAAAGGAATTCATGAGCAATAACCACCTCATCGTCGGCCTTGGTGGCACCGGCGGGAAGATTATCCGTCATCTGCGTAAGACCATCGAGCGCAGCAAGGATGCCCAGGGCAACAGCCCGTCTGAAGCGCGCTTCGAATACCTCTATGTGGATACGTCGGACGACGAGATCAATAAGAAGGAGGAATGGAAGGTCCTTGGCAAAGAAATCGACCTCGATCGCAGCCAGTACCTTATCAACACGGCCAGCAATGTCCGTCCCGTGCTCAGCGATCCCGAGTCCTTCCCTGGCCTGAAGGACTGGATCGAGCCGCGCGATGTGTTCGACTTCGTCAATGCCACCACGGCCGGTGCCGCGCAACGCCGCAAGCTGGGCCGCGTGGTGTTCGCGCAAAACGCCTCGCGCTTCGTCAAGGCTGTGGAAGATCGCCTGCAGGTACTGGAATCGGCGCCTGGCAGCAGGAAAGGGGCCGTGATTCATATCGTTTGCGGCTTGGCTGGCGGCACCGGCAGCGGCTCGTTGGTGGATGCCGTCGCCCAGATCCGCCACAAGTGCGCCGACCACGATCTGTATCGCGTTATCGTCTACGCCGTACTGCCCGAGAAGCATTCCCGCCGCGTGAAGGACGTGGCTGGCGTGTCGACGTACTATGCGAATGGCTATGCCGCGCTGACCGAACTCAATGCATTGGCCGTGGGCAAGTACAAGCCGGTCAACCTGCTAGACGGCTCGCGCCTGAATCACGATATCTATTTCAACGGCTGCTACCTTGTCAATAACATCAACGAGCACAATGTGCAGTTCGATGTAGACGTGGAAGTGCCTCGCCTTGTCGCCGAATTCATTTTCCAGAAGACGATGAATAAGGAGTGGGAAGGCCTGGGTCGCGCCGAGAAGGGCGAAAACGACATCAAGAGCTTCGAAAGCGACGAGAACATCGGCAAAGCGCGCGCCAAGCTGTTCATGTCGTTTGGCATTAAGCGCGTGGTGGTGCCGGAACAGGAGATCAAGGAATTCCTGGCGTACGGCTTTGCGGAACAGGCCACGCGTCAGCTCATGTACAACAATTTCCGCCAGGGCGACGGGTACGCCGACGAGGCCGTGGAAAAAGACTGGGGCTCCGAGGCTCGCAAGCCCGACACATTGCAGTCGTTTCTGCTGACCGACGCGCACCTGATGCTCGACACCGGCATCCTCGAAGACGACGCCAAGAACACCGCGTGGAAGCCGCCGCGCGAGTACTGGAAACAGATCATCAGCTTGCAGGTGCCGGATATCCGTGCCGACAAGAACATCGAGGAAGCCAACTGGCTACTGGTGCTAAACGGCCGCCTCTCGAAGGTCTTCGACGAGACGTATCGCACCATGGGCGGCGTGCGGAAATTCTTCGAGATCAAGGGGAACGCCCGACTCGAGATGGCCCGCCATGTCAGCCGGCACATCGAAAAGGACCTGTTCGCGCGCTGGAAGGCGGGCAACGCGTCGCTGTTCCAGCTTCGCCAGTTCATGGACGCGCTGATCGCCATGCTGGACGAGCGCCTCGCACTACTGTCCGCACGCGTCGCCAAGCTGCCCAACGAGCTGGAAGCCCTCCAGGCCCGGTACAAGGAACTGGAGAACAAGTTCAATAACGTTGGCATCTTCGCCAAGGCGCTGACTGACAAGCGCGGCGGCCTTTTTGCCGATATCGGCGCATTGCTGCAGGATCAATACACGCTGAATACCAACCAGCAGGGGCTGAAATTTGCGTGCAGCCTGATCCCATTCGTCAAGGACCAGCTCGTTTCGCTGCGGGGCACCATCGACGGCCTGCACCAGAATCTGGTAGTTGCCACTGACAAGGTGTCCAAGGAAAGGGCCAGCCGCCTGAAGGCTGCCGATGCCGTCTACCAGAAGCGCATCTTCGACGAGACCGCCATTGCCAACGTAATGAAGGCACTTATCATCGACGAAGCGGCCCAGATGGCGCGCACGCAACGGGTACGTCAGTCGATCATCGACCTGGCCGGCACGGATGTGGACAGCTTCGACGTGCTGCTGCAGAGCACGTCGCTGGGAAGCATCATTTCCACGCTGTCGCAGGAGTCCGCGCAGATCGTCGAACTGGCGCATGCCGAGATCGCCCGTCAGATGCCGCCGGTACTGCACGTGAACATTGTGGAGCGCCTGCAGAAGCGTTACGACGCCAATGACTCGGGCCTCAAGGAATTCGTTTCGCAGTTGTATGAGGAAGCTGGCACGACGCTCGTCTACAACAAGACCGAAGTCGATCGCGTAGTCGCCAACAATGTTGGGGGCAGCCAGGGGCGCGCGCAGACTATTGGCGTGTTCCTGCCGGAATGCGAGGGTCAGAAGGAATTCCGTAGCAAGCTGGCCGGGCTGTTCGAGTCGCAGAAGGACCCGGCATCCGACACCAAGGTGGCCGTGGGGAACCTGTCGAACCAGATTGTGATCATGAAGGTGTCGTCGCTGATGCCGGCGCGCTTCGTCGAGTCCCTGACCGAGTTCAAGCGCCACTACGACGGCCTGTTGGCCGACAGCCGCGAAGCCGTACTACTTCATGGCGAAGGCAATGGCGCCAAACTGCCGCCGCTCTTCGCACGATCGACAGCCGAGATCCGGGCCGAATCCCGCCGCAAACCGTACATCCTGCTGGCGCACTTGCTCGGCATGGTCAAGGAACGTCAGAACCGGACAACGGGCCTGATGGAATGGGTGTTCTCGTACTTCGCCGGAGACCTGCCGAAGGTGCATGTGCTGCAAGGCAAGACGTGGCACGACGTGCTGCAAGCCGAGCAACCGGCCGAGGCCCAGGCCGCCATCGAGAAGGAAGTGGCTAAGCGTCTCGATGCCGAGTACAAGCACATCGACAAGAAGACCGAGCTGCGCAAGGCGTACCAGCAGATGGTGCTAACACGTTACGAGGAAGTCGACCATGACGAACAGGATCTTCAACTGGTGGCGCTTGGCGCCATGCGGGAACCCATGTTCGAAATTGCCGGCCTACCGTTGAACGACTAACGCCTTACATCGTCGGCCGGTGTCGATCCCTGTCGTCGGCCCGGCCGATGTTCATCCGTGTGACATAAACTCAAGAGTAGAAGGTTATGGCGAAATACAAATGCCCGACGCTGGGTGACTGCGAACGCGCCAACGCGGGCGAAATCTTTGAAYGGTCCCCTGGCGACGATCTGCACTGCCCTGGTTGCAACATACTGCTGGACCAGGTGCAGGGCCCCACCGGCGGCAAGCGCGGCGGCGTGAACAAGGCAGCAATCGCCGGCGCCGCGGCTGTCGTGGTGGCGCTGGCCGGCGGCGGCTACTTCTTCTTGGCACATAAGGCTGGACAACCCGAGGAATCGGTGGAGCCCGTGGCCGCACCTGTTGCCGCCGCGGAAGCCGCCCCGGAACCAGCCCCTGCATCCGCACCCGCATCCGCCGGTGGCATCGCTCCGAACGAAGCAGAAACTGCCGCCTTGCGCACCAAGGGTGAAAGCGATCTGAAGACCGGCAATGCGGATAGCGCCGAGCAGGCCAGCAATAAGGCAGCTGCCAACGAAATGCTCAAGCTCGCCATTGCGAAGATGACCCAGGGCAAGCTAGACGAGGCCGAGAAGAGTCTGGCGTCCGCTCGCGATCTCGATCCCCGTCAATCGCTGGTACCTTACAACCTAGCGGTACTGCGTCTGAAACAAGGCCGCACTGACGACGCGCTGAAGGAATTCGAAGCGAGCTTCATGGCCGGGTTCCCCTACTTCGACAAGATGGACCAAGATCCCGATCTCGATAGCTTGCGCAAGGACCCGCGCTTCACCAAGCTCGTAGAGCAGTATCGCAAGCAGACCACATGAGTCTGGTGAACATCGTCCTTGCCTTGCGCGACGGCAGGCGTCGTACGGGGGGCATGGCACTGCGCATCGCCCCCGCAGTGCTCGCAGCCGGCTTGCTGATGGCCTGCGGCAAGCCCGACGGCAACCGCATTCTTGGACACTGGCGAGCCGAGCGATTCATCGCCCAAGGAATCAGCGTGCCAATGGGGCCCGAGTTCGAAGTCACACTCCATGCGGTACGCAGCCCTGATGGTGATATCGAGATACCGATCTCCGCCATTACAGCCAAGGGCGACGAGGTGACGCTAGAAGGGCCAATGAGCCTGGCGCTGTCATTCCATTTCGAGGATGCCAATCGCATCTCGGTGGATTTGCCGTTCGTTGGAAAGCTGTACTACCGCCGTGTTGCCCTGACGCCGCATGCGGCAGCAACGGCCAGCGCACCTGTTTCCCACGCTCTTGTTGCGGCCCAGCGCCAGTCTTCTGTGCCCGTCGCAAGCTCTCCGTTGGATTCCCAGCAGCCTACGCCGCCGACTGTCACCCGCTCTCCGCAGACTTCGAGCGCTCAGGCGACAGTCGCCACACCGACACCCGACGGCATGGACGACTATCGCCGCGCCGTTGCCGCCTTACGGCAAGGCGACGCCGACAGCGCGGTGCGAAGCCTTCACGCAAGCTTCCAGCACGGCTTCCGTCAGTTCGACCTAATCGATGCCTCCACCGAATTGAGTGCCCTAAAGAGCGATCCGCGATATCAGGCGTTGATGGCCCGTTACCGCTAGTTCCTCGGCACCCTGAGCCTCTCCGTTTCGTTTTTCCCTGCCCGTCGTTTATGAAGAAATTAGCCGCACTTCTGTTGCTCTGCCTTACCCTGCCTGCCATCGCAGCACCCGTCACGCTGCGCCCCATGGATGGCGAGCGCCAGGTGCTTGCAGAACAAGCGACCAACTTCACCGGCGCATGCGGTGGCGCCGTGGTCCGTGTGATGGGAGTAACTTCCACCTCAGGCAATCACTTCGGCATAGACCTGGACGCCGGGGTGGTCATCGTTCGTCAGGCGGGCAAGGAGATCGCCCTGCGCGATCCGTTGTCCGACCAGAACGCGATTGCATGCGTGCCGACGGCAATTGGCGACAGGCTGTTGATTGCCAGTGCCTGCGCCGGCAGCTCCTGTCCGGACAACTTCACCTACTACGTGATTGATCCCAGGCGCCTTCTGATACTTGTGCCCAGGAAGGCCGCCGAAACCTGCGACGAGCGGTGCGCGGAAAGAGTATTGGGGGTCAAGGTGCCGGCAAGCGCCCGAAGGTAAACTTGCTCCGGCCAACCGCAAGGTGCCGCTGACCACCTTGGATCTCCGCTGCCCCGAGTCCGGGGATCCCTTCTTGGCCGCAGGTCTACCGCGAACGATGATCCGTCTGCTGCCAGACGGCAGACCGCGACGCTATGGCTTGCCGACCTGCCGGCGGTAGCTCCACACAACGAAAGAGCCAATGCTACTGATGAAGGCATTGCCGGCCGCGGCCGTGTGCGCCGACAGATGGCTCGGCGGCAAGGACCGGGAAGATGGGCAGCACGGCAAAGATCATTACCGCTACGGCCCACAGCAGTGCGAGCACCACCGGAAAGGTATGCAGGGCCAGCCGCATATTGCCGGGCTCTTCGCACAGCACGTAGCCGACATCGAAGACCACGGCGCCACGGCCGCCGTCGTCTCGGGCGCCAGCACTCCGGAGGACGTCATGGCCAGCTCTGTCTGGCCTGTTGCGACGGGCTCATGACCCGCTTGATGCCGACAATGCGCGGCCCCGCTGCCTGGACATGTTTTGCAATAGGAACGTCACCTGGCGGATAGCAAGTGCCCGTTGCATACAGTCCGGATGGTTCGTACGAAGAGCATGACGATTACCACGGTCAAGAAGGCCAGCAGAAGAATTGCCAACATGGTAATTGGCCAGAGATGCACCGTGTCGGCATACTTCAATGCCGCATTCGACAATGCCGCGATGGGAAAGCTGACGCCCCACCAACCCACTGAAAATGGAATTCTCCGGCGGAACACCTTGAGAACCAATATAAAGAAAATAAACAATCCCAAATAGAACAGGACCGCCGCGAACATATCAACTCTTTGCATGAAATTCGTGTAGGCCAGGAAGCCAACTTCGAACGGCGCGATCAGGATCATGAGCGAAGAGGTCATATTTCCTTCCAGCTTCTCATGATGAATCAAGCGAGCCACAATCATGGTGAAGAACACAAGAGCAAGGATACTCCCGACGGACAGGGAGAATATATTGATCTCGTGTGCCCACGGCATACGCATCGTTCCGCCGGCCATGGCAATATCGAGCGTCGCGACTCCGGGGATCAGCCACGCCGGCAGCGCATGTCCGGAATCGAGCTTTCCCTGGAGAAGCTGGCTGGAAATCGTGCACGCGATGCCAATGGTGCCAATGGCGCCGATGGTCCACATGACCTCCGCCATGCCCCGATCGGCATCGCCGATCACCGAAGAAATCAGCAAGACCGCAATGGGCACCGTGCCGAAGAAATTTCCGGCGATGGGATGCCGGAACTCGTGCATCACCGCATTCGGATACTTTGCGAATTTCACCGCGTACGAGATGGCCAGAATCAGAAATGCGATCACGGCCACGATGCCGATCGCGCCCCAAATGACCGGACTGACGCCGTACTGACGGGTCGCCAATCGCCAGGCAAGAGAAAGTCCGGAAATCCCCATGACCGAGGCAAAAAGATTCACTGGGAGATTCTTCACCGATATGTCGCGTTTCCCAATGTCGGGCCTATTGGGTGGTGGGAAAGTCTGCATCAATTCTTCTCGGTGAATGGCCGCGCCACGGGCCTGTCGCCAGGTGGCGATGTCGGGAGTATAGGTTCGGACGCAGCGCGGCACTTCTCCCGCTTGATGCTGTTTGGCGCCAGATGTTCCTGGTTTCCGGCCATCGTGGGGACTGCCTGGATTTTTGTGTCCAGGGCATAACTTGTCGACAAGGTGCCTGTATGCCGCGCAAACCAAAGGCAAGACCCGGGACCGTGCGGCCACCCCTGAGAAGCTGATCGATCAGGTCGTTAAAGGTGCGCCGGGCGCCGAACCATGCCGTCATGCCGGGTTATCCTGCGTGCGCGGATCGTCCCGAGGATGCCACCAGCCGGCGCAGCGGCACGCGCGCCGGGACAGCCCGCAAGAGCCCGGCTCGCTCCCAGGCCCGCTCTTGCGGAACATGGGAGCGCCAAGCCCAGCGCAGCCCGTCAGGTCTCAGGCGTGGAGCGGATACGGTTTCTCGGAATCGAGTCCATATTTTTGCAGCGCCTGCTGCACGATCGCCTTGTCGATCGTGCCATCGTCCGCCAGCGCCTTCAGCGCCGCCAGGGTAATCCAGTGG
>NZ_JBFTND010000196.1:0-14067 GCF_056397305.1 Cupriavidus sp. 05N40 | reverse complement strand
GCCAGGCAGTACGGCAGCACCGCAGCACCGCATGACACGCAGTACAGCAGCATAGAAGTACCGAATACCCGATACGCGCATTCAGGGCACGGATCCTGGCAACCGCGACGCAGGGCAGGGCCTGCCGGCTGCGGCGGCGGGAGCAGCCGGCGACCCGCCACCTAAACGAACCCAATACCTCATCATGGCGACTACATCCGATCTATCCGCAGTACGGCCGCCCAGCCGTACCGGTGACATCCTGTTCGGTGGCCTGACGCGCGGCGCCGCCATCGTGACCTTGCTGCTGCTGGGCGGCATCATCGTGTCGCTCGCGATCAGCGCCTGGCCGTCCATCCAGACCTTCGGCCTGCGCTTCCTGTGGACCGCCGAGTGGGATCCACCCGCGGACGTCTACGGCGCGCTAGTGCCGATCTACGGCACCATCGTCACGTCGCTGATCGCCCTGATTATCGCGGTGCCCATCAGTTTCGGCATCGCACTGTTCCTCACCGAGCTGTCCCCGGCATGGTTGCGCCGCCCGCTCGGCACGGCCATCGAACTGCTGGCCGCAGTGCCGTCGATCGTCTACGGCATGTGGGGCCTGCTGGTGTTCGCGCCGATCTTCGGCGAGTACTTCCAGAAGCCGCTGGCCGCCACGGTCGGGCAACTGCCGCTGGTCGGCAAGCTGTTCCAGGGTGCGCCGCTGGGCATCGGCCTGCTGTGCGCCGGCGTGATCCTGGCCATCATGATCATTCCCTACATCGCGTCGGTGATGCGCGATGTCTTCGAGGTGACCCCGGTGCTGCTAAAGGAATCGGCCTACGGTGTCGGCTGCACCACATGGGAAGTGATGTGGCGCGTGGTGCTGCCCTACACCCGCGCCGGCGTGATCGGCGGCGTGATGCTCGGCCTTGGCCGCGCGCTGGGCGAAACCATGGCCGTCACCTTCGTGATCGGCAACACCAACCGGCTGGACAACCCCTCGCTGTTCTCGCCCGGCAACAGCATCACCTCGGCGCTGGCCAACGAGTTCGCCGAAGCCGGCGCGGGCCTGCACACGGCCGCGCTGATGGAGCTTGGCCTGATCCTGTTCTTCATCACTTTCGTGGTCCTCGCGCTGTCCAAGATCCTGCTGCTGCGCCTGGCCAAGAACGAGGGCGCGAAATGAGCCAAGCCACGATGTCTTCTACCTCCTCGACGATCCCGGCCGTGCGCCAGGATGCGGACGCGATGCGCGCGCGCCTGCAGGCGCGCCGCCGCCGCACCAATGTCTATGCCCTGACCGCGTCGCTGGGCGCCATGGGCTTCGGCCTGTTCTGGCTGGCGTGGATCCTCTGGACCACCGTCACGCTGGGCGTGGGCGGCCTGTCGATGGACCTGTTCACGCAGATGACGCCGGCGCCGAACACCGCCGGCGGCGGCCTGGTCAATGCCATCTACGGCAGCTTCGTGATGGTTGGCCTGGCGACGCTGTGCGGCACGCCGCTGGGTATCCTGSCCGGCATCTACCTGGCCGAGTACGGCAAGAAATCGCCCCTGGCCAGCTTCACCCGCTTTATCAACGACATCCTGCTGTCGGCACCGTCGATCGTGATCGGCCTGTTCGTCTACGCGCTGGTGGTGACCCGCATGGGCCATTTCTCAGGCTGGGCCGGCGTGTGCGCGCTGGCGCTGCTGCAGGTGCCGATCGTGGTGCGCACCACGGAAAACATGCTGAACCTGGTGCCCAACGCGCTGCGCGAGGCCGCCTTCGCGCTGGGCACGCCCAAGTGGAAGATGGTGCTGTCGATCACGGTGAAGTCGTCGTATGCGGGCATCGTCACGGGCGTGCTGCTGGCGGTGGCGCGTATCGCCGGCGAGACCGCGCCGCTGCTGTTYACSGCSCTGTCCAAYCAGTTCTGGASCAGCGACCTGAACAAGCCGATGGCSAACCTGCCGGTGACGATYTTCCGCTTCGCCATGAGCCCGTTCGTGGAATGGCAGCAACTGGCGTGGGCCGGCGTGTTCCTGATCACCATCGGAGTGCTGGCGCTCAATATCGTGGCGCGCATGCTGTTCAAGAAATAAGCGCGAGAAGTCAGCGGCGGCCAATATCGCCCGTACTGCCCATAGCGCCAAATACGCCCGAACCGGCAACCTGAAAATTTCCTGCGAGAGACGAGCATGACCTCGACCGTCATCGACATTCCCGACACGACCCGCGCCAAGATCGACGTGCGCAACCTGAACTTCTTCTACGGCCAGTTCCACGCGCTGAAGAATGTGAACATGTCGATCCCCGAGCGCAAGGTGACGGCCTTCATCGGCCCGTCCGGCTGCGGCAAGTCGACCCTGCTGCGTACCTTCAACAAGATGTACGCGCTCTATCCGGAGCAACGCGCCGAGGGCGAGATCAACATGGACGGCGACAACCTGCTGACCGCCAAGCAGGACATCGCCCTGCTGCGCGCCAAGGTCGGCATGGTGTTCCAGAAGCCGACGCCGTTCCCCATGTCGATCTACGACAATATCGCTTTCGGCGTGCGCCTGTTCGAGAAGCTGTCGCGCTCGGAGATGGACGACCGCGTGGAGTGGGCGCTGTCCAAGGCCGCGCTGTGGAACGAAGTCAAGGACAAGCTCAACCAGTCGGGCTACGGCCTGTCGGGCGGCCAGCAGCAGCGCCTGTGCATCGCGCGCGGCATCGCCATCCGCCCCGAGGTGCTGCTGCTCGACGAGCCGTGCTCGGCGCTGGACCCGATCTCGACCGGGCGCATCGAAGAACTGATCGCCGAGCTGAAGGACGACTACACGGTGGTGATCGTCACGCACAATATGCAGCAGGCCGCGCGCTGCTCGGACTACACCGCCTACATGTACCTGGGCGAGCTGATCGAGTTCGGCGAGACGGAGAAGATCTTCATCAAGCCGCACCGCAAGGAAACGGAAGACTACATCACCGGCCGTTTCGGCTGATTGAGCGCGGCGCGCATAGCGCTTAGCATACGAGTAACGGCTCCAGCGGAATTTGCGCAAAATTTGCAGGATTTGCAAGATCAGCGGCCAGGAGAACAATATGTCTGACAAGCATCTGTCGACCCAATTCGACGCCGACCTCAACGCCATCAGCACGAAGCTGCTGCAGATGGGCGGGCTGGTCGAGTCGCAGATCGAGACCGCCATGCGGGCGCTTTCGGAATTCGACGCCGCCCTGGCGGACCAGGTGATGGCGCGCGAGCACCACCTCAACGCGCTGGAACTCGAGATCGACGCCGACTGTGGCAACATCATCGCGCGCCGCCAGCCCACCGCGCGCGACCTGCGCCTGGTGATGGCGATCTCCAAGACGATCACCAACCTCGAGCGCGCCGGCGACGAGGCGGAGAAGATCGCCAAGCGCACCAAGCACATCATGGAGGATGCCGGCGCGCACCAGATCAACTATTCCGAGGTGAAGCTCTCCGGCGATCTCGCCATCGCGCTGCTGCGCCAGGCGCTGGACGCGTTCGCGCGCCTGGACACCGTGGCCGCGGCCCGCATCGTCAAGGACGACAAGGCCATCGACGACGAATTCCGGGCCTTCGTGCGCAAGCTCATCACCTACATGATGGAAGACCCGCGTACCATCTCGGTCGCGCTGGACTTCCTCTTTATCGCCAAGGCGATCGAGCGTATCGGCGACCATGCCAAGAACATCGCCGAATTCATCATCTACATCGTCAAGGGAACCGACGTGCGCCACGCCTCGCGTGAGGACATGGAGCGCGAAGCGCTGAGTTAAACAGCGCCACTGCGGAGAGAAAATACATGCCAAGCAGCATTCTTGTCGTCGAAGACGAACCGGCGATCGCCGAACTGATCGCGGTCAACCTGCAACACGCCGGACACTATCCGATCCGGGCCTACAACGCCGAGCAGGCATTGTCGCTGATGAGCGACGTGCTGCCCGACCTGGTCCTGCTCGACTGGATGCTTCCGGGCAAGTCGGGGGCAACCTTCGCCAAGGAACTGCGCGGCAACGACCGCACCAAGCAGATCCCGATCATCATGCTCACCGCGCGCAGCGAAGAGCAGGACAAGGTGCTCGGACTCGAGGCCGGCGCCGACGACTACGTCACCAAGCCGTTCTCGCCGAAGGAACTGCTGGCGCGCATCAAGGCGGTGCTGCGCCGCCGTGCGCCGCAGCTGACCGACGACGTGGTCGCCATCAACGGCCTGCGCCTGGACCCGGCCACGCACCGCGTCACCGGCCACGACGAGTCGGGCATGCTCAAGCTCGACCTCGGCCCGACCGAGTTCCGCCTGCTGCACTTCCTGATGACGCACCCGGAGCGCGTGCAYAGCCGGTCRCAACTGCTYGACCAGGTATGGGGCGAYCACGTATTCGTCGAGGAGCGTACCGTCGACGTACACATCAAGCGCCTGCGCGCCGCGCTCACGCCCGGCGGCTACAGCAATATGATCGAGACGGTGCGGGGCAGTGGCTACCGCCTGGCGCGCGGCCCCAGTCATTGACGGCGAGCGCGCCGCGCCTGCGCAGCCGTGGTTCCTCCGTGGCGGCAGCATCCCGATGACGGCGCGGCCGGCGCGCCGGCATGACGGACGCATCCGGCGGCCCGCCATGCCGGATTCGCCAGCCTGCCACGCGCCTGTTGCCCGTTTCGTGTCACACTCCACCGCATCTCGCGCGGTCCTGCCGCCTGCCTGACCTTCTCTCGCCTTCATGAACGTCATCTGGGCCCGTTCGGCGGCCATCCTGATCATCCTGGCCCTGGCTTCGGCCGGGCTGTTTCTCTTCTCCGGCCCGGTGCCGGCGCTGGCCTTCCTGTGCGCCGCGCTGTTCGGGCTGCTGCTTTACTACCTGTACCAGATCAATCGCCTGTGGAAAGTGCTGGACGCGCCTGCCTATGGTGAGATTCCCAGCGCGCTCGGGCTGTGGGGCGAGGTGTATTACCGCCTGCACCGCCTAGTCAAGCGCTGGCGCACCCAGGTGCTGCAGGTGGAGCGGCAGCACACGCGCTTCATCCAGGCCATCCAGGCCTCGCCCAACGGCGTGCTGATGCTCGATGACGCCGACCAGATCGAATGGTGCAACGACGTGGCCGAGCAGCATTTCGGTCTCAACGCGCGGCGCGATGTGCGCCAGCGCATCACCCACCTGATCCGCCGTCCCGAATTCGTGCAGTACCTGACCTTGCAGCGCTTCGACGATCCGCTGCTGATGCGCGACCTGGGCGAGCACAAGCGCAGCGTGATCGCGGTGCAGATCCTGCCCTACGGCGAGAACCGCAAGCTGGTCCTGACCAACGACATCACCAAGCTGGAGAACACCGAGGCGATGCGGCGCGACTTCGTCGCCAATGTCTCGCATGAACTGAAGACGCCGCTGACCGTGCTGACCGGCTTTCTCGAAACGGTGCGCGACCTGCCGGTATCGGAGCAGGACCGCAACCGCTACCTGGACATGATGCTGGTGCAGTCGATGCGCATGCAGCACCTGGTCGAAGACCTGCTGGTGCTGGCCAAGCTGGAGAGCGATGCCCAGCCGCCCAGCCAGGAGCGCGTCGACATGGCTGCGCTGGCGGCGCACCTGTTGCACGATGCCGAGGCGCTGTCGCAGGGCCGTCACCAGATCACCGTGCAGATCGATCCGCAGGTGCTGATCCGCGGTGCCGAGAGCGAGCTGCTTTCCGCCTTCGGCAACCTGGTGTCGAATGCCGTGCGCTACACGCCCGAGGGCGGCCGCATCGGCGTCCGGCTGACCTACGAGAACGAGCACGCCAGCTTCTCGGTGAGCGACACGGGCCTGGGCATCGCCGCAGACCATATACCGCGCCTGACCGAGCGTTTCTACCGCGTGGACCGCAGCCGCTCGCGCGACACCGGCGGCACGGGCCTGGGCCTTGCCATCGTCAAGCATGTGCTGTCGCGCCACCACGCCGACCTGCGCATCACCAGCGAAGTGGGGCGTGGCAGCGTGTTCCGCGTGGTGTTCCCGACCGATCGCAGCGGGCATGTGCCCGTCGATTCCACGCCGGGACAATCGCAGCCGGACCCGCACGACGGCCATCCGCAGAAAGCGGCCTGAAGTGCCGCGGCGGGGCCCCGCCGGAGGAGTGTCGAAGGGAGTGTCGAAGGATTGCCGGAGCGGCTGCCGAACGCGCGGCGCAGCGCCGGCTGGTTCGTGGCGCTCCCGGTCGGCGGCCCGCTCCCCGCATCGGTTGGCCGGGTTGCCCGCACGCGCGGCGGCCATCCTTGCGCGCCGGCGCGCGGGCCTCAGGCGGCGGCGAACATCGCCAGCAGCTCGTTCTGGCTGACGTGCGGCTGCTTGGACTTGGTGTGCTTGCGGATGTAGCTTCCGTCGGGCTGCATGATCCACGCCGAGGCGTTGTCGTCCAGGTGCACGCGCAGGCTTTCCTTGATCACGCGCGCCTTGAGTGCCTTGTCCAGCACCGGGAACGCCACTTCCACGCGGCGGAACAGGTTGCGGTCCATCCAGTCCGCGCTGGACAGGTAGGTCACCTCGGCGCCGTCGGCGAGGAAGTAGTAGACGCGATGGTGCTCCAGGAAGCGCCCGACGACGGAGCGCACCGAGATGTTCTCCGACAGGCCCGGCACGCCGGGCCGCAGCGCGCAGACGCCGCGCACGATCAGGTCGATCTTCACGCCGGCGCGCGAGGCCTTGTACAGCTCGTCGATGATGGAGGGCTCCAGTAGCGCGTTCATCTTGGCGATGACGCGCGCGCGCTTGCCGGCGCGGGCGTTGCGGGCCTCGGCGCGGATATGCTCCACCAGGTTGCTGTGCATGGTGAAGGGCGACTGCCACAGGTGGTTCAGGCGGATGGTGCCCGCGGTGCCGGTGAGCAGCTGGAAGACATGCTGCACGTCTTCGCAGATCTGCTCGTCGGCGGTCAGCAGGCCGAAGTCCGTGTACAGCCGCGCGGTGCGCGGGTGGTAGTTGCCGGTGCCGAGGTGGGCGTAGCGGCGCAGCTTGAACTGCTTGCTCTTGGCGCTCGCCAGTTCACGCCGCACGATCAGCAGCATCTTGGCGTGGCACTTGTGGCCCACCACGCCGTAGACCACATGCGCGCCGGCGGATTCGAGCCGCTCGGCCCAGTTGATGTTGGTCTCTTCGTCGAAGCGCGCCAGCAGTTCCACCACGACCGTGACTTCCTTGCCGTTGCGCGCCGCGGTCATCAGGGCTTCCATGACCGGCGATTCGTTGCCGGTGCGGTAGACCGTCTGCTTGATCGCCACCACGGCGGGATCGACGGCGGCCTGCTGCAGCAGGTCCAGCACCGAGCTGAAGCTTTCGTAGGGATGGTGCAGCAGCACGTCGTGCTGGCGGATCGCATCGAACATCGGCGTGCCCGGCACGAACACCTTGACCGGCGCCGGCACGTGCGGCGGGTACTTGAGGGCAGGGCGGTCGACCAGGTCGGGGATCTGCATCAGCCGCACCAGGTTGACCGGGCCGCTCACACGGTAGACGTCCTGCTCGCCGAGCCCGGATTCGAGCAGCAGGCGGCGGGCGATCGCCGGCGGTGTGTCGGATGAAATCTCCAGCCGCACGGTGTCGCCGAAGTGGCGTGCGGGAAGCTCGCCCTGCAATGCTTCGCGCAGGTCGGTGATATCGTCCTCGGAGACGAACAGGTCGGAGTTGCGGGTCACGCGGAACTGGTAGCAGCCGTTGACCTTGATGGCGGGGAACAGCTCGTGCACGAAGCCTTGCATGAAGGACGACAGCAGCACGAAGCCGTAGGAGTAGCCCGACAGGTCTTCGGGCATGCGCACCATGCGCGGCAGCGCGCGCGGGGCCTGCACGATGGCGAGGTCGGCCTCGCGGCCGAAGGCGTCCTTGCCCGACAGCTCGATGACGAAGTTCAGGCTCTTGTTGAGCACGCGCGGGAACGGGTGGGCGGGGTCGAGCGCGATCGGCGTCAGTACCGGGCCCAGTTCGCGCAGGAAAAAGCCGCGTGCCCAGTCGCGCTGTGCCTCGTTCCAGGTCGAGGCCAGGTGGAAGAACACGCCTTCCTTTTCGAGCAGGGGGAAAATCACGTTCTGCAGCATGTCATACTGCATGGCCACGAGCTTTTGCACACGCTCGGTGACGACCTGGTAGGCCTGCTGCAGGGACAGGCCGTCGGGCGTGATGCCGGACGGGTTGTCGCGCATCTGCTCCTTCAGCCCGGCCATGCGGATCTCGAAGAACTCGTCCAGATTGCTTGAAACGATGCAGATGAACTTGAGCCGCTCCAGCAGCGGCACCTTGGGGTCAGCGGCCTGCGCCATCACGCGCGCGTTGAATTCCAGAATGCCCAGTTCGCGGTTGAGCAGCGTGCCGGGTGGGCTTGTCGACATTGGCATGACCTTCTTTTGGTAATGCGGCGACTTTTTCATAGAATCATGTCAAATTGRTGACAAAGTGATTTTGTCATGATGCGGACATGAAAGAGACATATTTTCTGTCTCCGGGCGCATCGTGCCCCAGATACCGCTAACTGTGCCGCGCGTTGCGGCGCTTATCCAGATTCCCTACAGCGATGAACCAAACTCCACGCTTGCTGGCCGCCGTCGACATGGGCTCCAACAGCTTTCGCCTGATGATCGGGAGGGTGGACGAGAGCCAGACCGCTTCCGGGACGGCGAGCCAGATCTTCCAGGTCGATGCGCTGCGCGAGCCGGTGCGGCTGGCGGCAGGCCTCACACCCGACAAATACCTCGACCAGCCGGCTCGCCGGCGCGGCATCGACGCCCTGCGGCGCTTCGGCGACCGCCTGCGCGATTTCTCGGCCGACCATGTGCGCGCGGTGGCCACCAATACGCTGCGCGTGGCCAAGAACGCCTCGGAGTTCCTGATCGAGGCCGAGAGCGCGCTGGGATTCCCCATCGAAGTGATCGCCGGGCGCGAAGAAGCGCGGCTGATCTACCTGGGCGCGTCGCACGATGCACCGGCCTGCGCGGGCAACCGTCTGGTGGTGGACATCGGCGGCGGTTCCACCGAGTTCATCATCGGCAGCGGCTATGGGTCCAAGTTGATGGAGAGCCTCTATATCGGCTGCGTCTCGCATAGCCGGCAATTCTTCCCCAGCGGCAACGTCGACGAATACGCGATGAAGCAGGCCGAGCTGGCCGCGCGCCGCGAGATCCAGGTGCTGGTGCGCCAGTACCGCGCCGCCGGCTGGCAGCAGGCAGTGGGCTCGTCGGGCACGGCGCGCGCGCTGGCCGAGCTGATCGAGCTCAACGGCATGAACGACAACCCGGCGGAGCACGGCATCACGCGCGAAGGGCTCGAGCGCCTCAAGCGGGCGCTGGTCAAGGCCGAGAACACCAACCGCGTGAAGCTGGTGGGGCTCAAGGCGGATCGCATCCCGGTGCTGCCGGGCGGGCTCTCGATCATGCTTGGCGTGTTCGCCGAACTCGACATCGAGCGCATGGACGTCACCGACGGCGCGCTGCGCCTCGGCGTGTTGTACGACCTGCTGGGCCGTACGCACCACGAAGACATGCGCACGATCACCGTGGACCAGTTCATGCGGCGCTATGGTGTCGACCGCGCCCAGGCGCAGCGCGTGCAGTCGGCGGCGCTGGGCCTGCTGGCGCAGTTTCCGGAGCCGCGCAACGAACGCCGCGACGACAACCTGGCGCTGCTGGGCTGGGCCGCGGGGCTGCACGAGATCGGCATGACCATCTCGCACAGCGGCTATCACAAGCACTCGGCGTATATCGCCACGCATGCCGACATGCCGGGCTTCTCGAAGACCGACCAGGCGCGCCTGTCTACGCTGCTGCTCGGCCATGCCGGCAAGCTGGGCAAGCTGTCGGGTAGCGGCAAGTTCGTGGACTGGCGCATGCTGTTCAGCCTGCGCCTGGCCTTCGTGCTGTGCCGGCGCCGCGCCGACGAGCCGCTGCCGGAAATCGCCGTGGGCCAGCGCTCGGATGCGCTGAACGAAGGCTTCGAAGTGCGCCTGCCCAAGGCCTGGATCGAGGCCAATCCGCTGGTCGAATACAGCCTGGCGCAGGAGGCCGACGAGTGGGAGCGCATCGGCAAGCGCTACAAGGTAGTGTACGGCTGAGCGGGGAAGGGGGCGGCCGGGAGCCGCCCGCAGCCACCTGCGGGCTGGTGGCCCGGCAGGCGCGAACGGCGGCCGTCCGCGCGGGTGCTGCCAGGCTCAGGCGCCGCGATTCAGGCCAAGGAAGTGGCGCGCGTAGCGGGGGTTCATGTCGTTGACGCGCAGCAGCGTGAGGAAGTCCGCCACGTTGAAGTCGGGGTCCCATGCCGGCATGCCGCAGATGCGGGCGCCAAGCCGCAGGTAGCCCTTGATCAGCGCGGGCGGCTCCACGTCCAGCGTCTGGTTCAGTTCATCGATCGGCAGGGCCAGGCGCGGGAACGCGTGGTATTCGATCGGCGCCAGCGCGCGTTCGGCAAACACGCGGTACAGGCTGGCCGCATAGTGGCCGCCGTCGCTCATCGGCACGCTGGCGCAGCCCAGCATCGACTCGATGCCCCAGCGCTGCAGGTACTCGCCCAGGCCGCCCCACAACGCCATGATCACGCTGCCCGAGCGGTAGTCGCGGTGCACGCACGAGCGGCCCAGCTCGACCATCTTGGGCTTGAGGTGGGCCAGGCGCACGAGATCGAATTCCGATTCGGCGTACAGGCAGCCGATGCGCTTGGCCTGGTGCGGCGCCATCACGCGGTAGGTGCCGACGACCTTCAGCGTGGCGAGGTCGCGCACGATCAGGTGGTCGCAATAGGCGTCGAACATGTCGACGTCGAGTTCGGGCGTGGACGGGTTCAGGCGGGCGCCCATTTCCTCGGCGAAGACCTTGTAGCGCAGGCGCTGCGCCTCGACTACTTCGTCTTGGTGGCGCGCCCACGCCACGCTGAAAGCAGGCTGTTCATGCCCTTGGGCATGTGCTTGTGCAGGTGGCGGGCGATGAAGACGCCTCCGCGCCGAATGGCCGGCTTGGCCATTGGGCAAGGAATCGAACAGCGGCTGGGTGGGCGTCGGGAGCTCTCGCATCAGTATGTCCTTTCGGTGACGAAACTGTTGCGGTCGAATGTAGATAGGGCAGGTGACAGTGCCGTGAAGCGGTCGTGACGGTTCGGTGACTGTGCAACGCAGCGTGGGCGGTCCGGCGTGCGGTGACGCGCTCGCGGACGAACGCCGGAGCCGCTGCGGGGCCGGTGGGCTACAAGGCTACAAGGCTAGAGGAACTCGGGATTGATCACCGCGCGCAGCACCACTTGCGATTCGCTTTCGCGCGTACGCCCGGACAGCCACCATATCCCGCTCTTGCGCACGCTCCAGTTCATTTCCGATCCGGCCAGCAGGAGGCTGGCCATGCGACCGATCCAGGGCTGGTGTCCGACCACCACGATATGCTCGGCGCCCTGAGGCCAGTCGATGGCCGCCAGCACCGCGCTGACGTCCGCGCCGGGCGCCAGGTCGGGCAGGATTTCCGCGTTCTCGCGCAGGGCGGCGGCGGTTTCGCGTGTGCGCAGGGCGGGACTGCACACCACGCGCGCGCCGGCCGGCAGGTGGGCGCGCAGCCAGGCCGCGGACGCATCGGCCTGCTTGTGGCCACGGCGGGTCAGCGGGCGCTGCAGGTCGGCATTGCGGGTCAGGCCAAGTGCGGCGGGCAGTTCCTCGGCTTCAGCGTGGCGCCACAGGATCAGGTTCATGGAAGCGGAAAACTTGCGCAGGAAATGGTTGGAAACGAAGGAAAGTACGTCACGAGTATGGCAATGCGCGTACCGGCGTGCAAGGCGGGCAAACACCGGGCATGCACCGGGCATGCACCGGGCATGCATTTGCGAGCATCGCAAGCCGGCGTGACAGACATGTGACGGGGCGGGCATGCGGCAGGCGCGTGCGGCGGGGCAGGAATCAGGGCGGGGAATAAGGGCAGGGATACCGGCCAGGGAATGCTGCGAGAGGCTGGTGCCAGTGCCGCCCGAGTCCCGCGTGCCGGGATTCCGGCACATCCAGGTCGCGGCGGCACGATGCATCCCGGGGCAGGTCCGTGTTGCGCGGTGCCCTCGGAATGCGGTCAGGCGCAGCACCCGCCAGTGCGGCGGACGCTGGAAAAAATCAGGCTTTGTGGCGGAAGTTGATGCGGCCCTTGGTCAGGTCATAGGGCGACATTTCCAGCGTCACGCGGTCACCGGCCAGAATGCGGATGCGGTGCTTCTGCATCTTGCCCGAGGCATAGGCCCAGATTTCCACGCCGTTTTCCAGCGTTACGCGGTAACGATTGTCGGGGAGGGCTTCCGAGACAACGCCGCCAAATTCAATAAGTTCTTCCTTAGCCAATCTGTTTCCTTTAGGGCAGCCGGGGCTGCATGAATGTCGGTAAATCCGGTGAGGCGGATGCCGCTTGCTGCGGGCGTTTCCGCGAGGCCCGGGTGCCAGCAGTGACAAGCGCCGGCTTGCTTGGTTGCGCCGAAAAGTTGCGGGAGGCAAGCTGACCCGGACCGGCACGGCGACTGCACGTGCAAACATGGTCCACGTTAGGGAATCGCCAGGGGGCGCGTCAGAGCCCGGCTGATTGCCTTGCCGGTTGCGGCCCATGCCAAAGCGGCCGTGCTACCGTGATAGGTGTGGGGCAATGCGCGGACACGATGTTTCCGGTGGCTCGCCGGCACTGTGCCGTTATTCAACCGCGGCATCGGGCAGGGGCGCCCGGTTACAGGGCATGCTGCATTCACCCCGGGCTAACGCGCGATTATACCACGGCGACGCCGCGCCGGCGTCGCTGCGCGCCCTGCGCGGGTCGGTGCCCGAACCCGCCGAACGGCAGGAAAAGCAGGGAAAAAGTGCGCGACCGGGCTGGTGGCGGAATGAAAAGTGGCGCGGGCGGTTTGCGGTTGCGCCCCGGGCCGGTGTCCGTCCTTGTGGCATGCGAGGCATCCCGTGTTCGTGGCAATGCGGGCGCGTCACAGGCGGGGCGAGCCCGCGGGCTTCTTTCCAGGGCCGTTTCGTGTCATTCGCGTGTGGACGGGTCGGAACCCGACCGGAGCCGGTCCGGGACAAGACGAAAAAAAGGCTTAGACCTGATGGTCTAAGCCTTTGATCTCATTTACTAAAACTGGTCGGGGCGACATGATTCGAACATGCGACCCTCTGATCCCAAATCAGATGCGCTACCAGGCTGCGCTACGCCCCGAAGCGGCGAATTGTAGCCCGGCTGGGCCCCGGGGGTCAAACGTTAGTTTAGTGCGCGCCTGAGTTGCCGCCGGGCGCCGCCGCGGTGCGGTCGATGCCCCCTGCAGGAAGGGCGATGGCGCGCTTGACTTGGTCGCGAGCGCTGACATAATCCGCACACTTCGGCGGCCACGCCCCGCGCCCGGTCAGGCGCGAGGGCAGGCGGGCTGCCGGCGGACTGGCGTGAGCATGATGACAAGAGTGCGGAAGTACGAGCGTGCCCTCACAGCAGTTGCGGGGCCGAGCCCCAGGTCGCCGGGGCGCACGCGGGCGGCCCGGAGTTCAGAAGAAAGAATGGCGCAAACCCCTGGGCTGCGGGTCCCGGGGGCGCGAGGCGGCGCGCTGTGGCGCCGCCTGCCAAGTTGGACGGGGAAATCATGTTTCAGTCGCAGGTCAGTGTGCTGGTCGCGGGTCTTTTCGGGCTGCAGATGGCGGTGGTGTTCGCCGTGCTGCGGCGCACGCCGGGCATCGGCCGCGCCGGCCTCGGCGCCTGGGTGGCTGGCGAGTTGCTGGTGACGGCAGCCACCGCGCTGCTCGCCGCACAGGGCTATCTGCCGGAATGGCCGATCCTCAGCCTGGTCGATGTCGTCATGACGGCGGCGCTGGCGCTGATGGTGTATGGCGCCCGCCGCTTCTTTGACAGGTCCGGGGGCGCGGCTTCGCTGTGCATGCTGAACCTGGCGGTGCTGGGCACCACGCTCTACTTCGAACTGCAGGGAGCGCCCCCGGCCGGCCCCGCGCTCGTGTTCGCGCTTGCCAATATCTATCTTCCGCTGGCCTTGCTGCGCGTGGTGGCGCCACAGGTGCCCGCCAGGCGCGGCACCGGCCGCCTGGCGGCGCTTTCGCTTGGCCTGATCGCCGTCGGCTGTGCCGGCATCGGTCTCTACCGGTCTCTACC
>NZ_JBFTND010000195.1:0-14134 GCF_056397305.1 Cupriavidus sp. 05N40 | reverse complement strand
GTGCTGGGCTACCTGGCGCACTATGGCCTGCTGCTTTCGCTGGGCAAGCTGCTTACCGTGACGCTGCCGCAGCCTTCCTTCGTGCCTGCGCTGGTCGGCCTGCTGGCCGGCATGGTGCTGCTGGCGGGATTTGCCCTGCCGCCGCTGCTCGCGCTCACGCGCGTATCGCCGCTGCGCGTGCTGCGGCGCGACCTCGGCGCGCCGCCGGTGTCCACCTGGATTGCCTACGGGCTCGGCCTCGGCGCCTTCGTGGCGCTGCTGCTGGTGGCCGCGCGCGACCTCAAGCTCGGCCTGACCACGGCCGGCGGCTTCGTCGGCGCCGGCGTGGTGTTCGCGCTGCTGGCGCTGGGGCTGCTGAGCCTGCTGGCGCGTCTGATGCGCGGGCGCACCCTGGCRCGCGGCAGCGTGGGCTGGCGCTTCGCGCTGGCGGTGCTGGAACGGCGCCGCGCCGTGACGGTGCTGCAGACGGTGRCATTGGCGGTGGGCCTGATGGCGCTGCTGCTGCTGGGCATGACCCGCAACGACCTGATCGCCTCGTGGCGCAACGCAACGCCGGCGGACGCGCCCAACCGCTTCATCATCAATATCCAGYCGGACCAGCGGGCGCCGCTGGCCGGCATGCTGTCGCATGCAGGCATCGCCGATTTGCTGTACCCGATGGTACGCGGGCGGCTGACGCATATCGGCGGCCATCCGGTGCGCGCCGAGCGCTACCCTGACGGGCGCGCCCGCAACCTGGTCGAGCGCGAGTTCAACCTGTCATACACGGACAGCCTGCCGGCCGGCAACCGCGTGGTGGCCGGCAACTGGCTGGCCGGCGGCCGCGAGGCCGGCGCCTCGGTGGAGGAAGGCATCGCCAAGACCCTCGGCATCCGGCTGGGCGACACCCTGCGCTTCGATGTGGCGGGGCAGGCGGTGGAGGCGCCGGTCACTTCGCTGCGCAAGCTCGACTGGGGCTCGATGCGCGTGAATTTCTTCGTGATCCTGCCGCCCGCCGCCATGCAAGGCCTGCCGCAGACCTACATCACCGCCTTCCACCTGCCGGCCAGCCAGTCGGCGCTCGGCAACCGGCTGGTGGCATCCTTCCCCAATATCACGGTGGTCAACACCGACCTGATCCTGCGCCAGGTCCAGGAAGTGCTCGACCAGGTGATCGCCGCAGTCGAGTTCCTGTTCGTGTTCACGCTGGCGGCCGGCGTGACGGTGCTCTACGCGGCGCTTTCCGGCGCGCGCGACGAACGCAAGCGCGACGCCGGCCTGCTCAAGGCGCTGGGCGCGTCCGCCGCCGTGGTGCGGCAGACGCAATATGCCGAGTTCCTCGTGGTAGGCGGCCTGGCGGGGCTGCTGGCCAGCCTGGGCGCGATCGCGGTGGGCTGGGGCTTGTCGCAGTTCGTGTTCGATTTCCCCTACCGCTTCAACGGCTGGATCGTGCCGGCCGGCGTGYTTTCTGGCATGCTGTGCGCTTTCGCGGGAGGCTGGCTGGGTTTGCGCGAGGTGCTGAGACAGCCCGCGCTGGCCACGCTGCGCGAGACCTGAACGCCGCGTGTGCGCATGTTCTGCGGCGCACCCCGCGCACCTGAAGAAACTGACGAGTGTTTTTATGAGTACCGATTCGAAGCCCGAAGCCACCAATACCGAAGCCACCAATACCGACGCCGCCGACACCACCGCGTACGAACTGGTCGGCGGCGAGGCGCGCGTGCGCGAACTGGTGGACCGCTTCTATGACCTGATGGACCTGGAGGCGCAGTTCAAGGGGCTGCGCGCCCTGCATCCCGGCTCGCTCGACGGCTCGCGCGACAAGCTGTTCTGGTTCCTGTGCGGCTGGCTTGGCGGGCCCAACCATTTCATCGAGCGCTTCGGCCACCCGCGCCTGCGCGCGCGCCACCTGCCGTTCGAGATCGGCACCAGCGAGCGTGACCAGTGGATGCGCTGCATGGCGCTGGCGATGCAGGACGTGGGCCTGTCCGAAGACCTGCAGTTGCGATTGATGAAAGCCTTTTTCGACACCGCGGACTGGATGCGCAACGTGCCGCGCTGATGCGTTCCTGCCGGACCTACCGATATCCACCACCATGACCCTGCTCCAGGCCTTGCCGGCCGAAGCGCAACGCGTACTCGATTTCTGGTTCGGCGCGCCGGGCTCGGCGCAATGGAACACCACCCGCAAGGCCTGGTTCACCAAGTCCGCAAGCTTCGACGCCAGCGTGCGCGCCGCCTTGCTGCCGCTGTGGGAAGCGGTGCGCGCCGGCGCGCACGACGACTGGGCCCTGACGCCGCTGGGTGCCTGTGCGCGCATCGTGGTGCTGGACCAGGTGCCGCGCAATGTCTTTCGCCACGATCCGCGCAGCTTTGCCACCGACGCGCAGGCGCTGCAGGCGGCGCGGCAGGTGGTGGCGAGCGGCGCCGACCGCCTGCTGCCCACGCCGCATCACCGCCTGTTCTGCTACATGCCCTTCGAGCATGCGGAATCGCGCGCGGACCAGGCCGAATCGGTGAGGCTGATGCGCGCCTTGCGCGACGACAGCGAGGGCAAGGTCGACACGGTGGCGTGGGCGCTCAAGCACCAGGCTGTGATCGGGCGCTTCGGCCGCTTCCCGCACCGCAACGCGGTGCTGGGGCGGGAGAACACGCCGGAGGAAGCGGCCTTCCTGCGGGAGCCGGGTTCCTCGTTCTGAGCGCTGGCGGCGGAGCGCGGCGCCATCAAGCTGCCGGCTTCAGCACCAGCCGCACCAGCTCGATCCAGTAGGTCGCGCCCAGCGGCAGGATCGCATCGTTGAAGTCGTAGTACGGATTGTGCAGCGGCGGGTTGTTCCCGCTGCGCGCCGCACCGAGGAATACGTACGCGCCCGGGCATTGCTCCAGCATGTAGGCGAAGTCCTCCGACCCCGTGCGCGGCAGGCAGTCCGTGTCGACGCGCTCGTCGCCCACCACCCGGCGCGCCGCGGCGGCGGCCAGGCAGGTTTCCCGCGCCGTGTTCACGCAGGCGGGATAGCCCGCGAAATAGTTCAGCTCGATCTGCGCGCCMGAGGCAGCCGCCAGCCCCTCGCACACGGCGCGCATGCGCGCTTCCGCCCGGGCGCGCGTGGCGGGCCTGAACGAGCGGCAGGTGCCGCGCAGGAYCACGCGCTCGGGGATCACGTTCCAGGTATCGCCGCCGTGGATCTGCGTCACGCTGATGATCAGCGAGTCGACGGCGCTGACATTGCGGCTGACGATGGCCTGCAGCGCCGCCACCAGCTGCGAGGAGACCACGACCGGATCGATGCCGGCCTCGGGC
The DNA here is from genome assembly GCF_056397305.1 of Cupriavidus sp. 05N40. Classification (NCBI taxonomy): domain Bacteria; kingdom Pseudomonadati; phylum Pseudomonadota; class Betaproteobacteria; order Burkholderiales; family Burkholderiaceae; genus Cupriavidus; species Cupriavidus sp. 05N40. The sequence continues at coordinate 10,854 of NZ_JBFTND010000195.1, read as the reverse complement.
TGCGCGGCATGCGAGCCCTTGCCGGCGATGACGATCTCGAACGTATCGGAGTTGGATGTCATGGTGCCGACGCGCGTGGAGAACGTGCCCAGCGGCAGGTTGGGCGAGTTGTGCAGCGCGTAGACGCCCGCGCAGGGAAAGCGCTCGAACAGGCCTTGCTCCACCATGACGCGGCCGCCGCCCTCGTTCTCCTCGGCGGGCTGGAAGATGAAATGCACCGTGCCGCTGATGCTGGTGTCCTGCGACAGGAATTGCGCCGCGCCCAGCAACATGGCCGTATGCCCGTCGTGTCCGCATCCATGCATCTTGCCGTCGATGGCCGAGCGGTGCGGCGCGTCGCCGAGTTCGTGCATGTCGAGGGCGTCCAGGTCCGCGCGCAGTCCGATCGCCGGGCCGGCGCCGCGCCGCAGTGTGCCGACCACACCGGTGCCGCCCAGCCCCTCATGGACTTCCAGGCCCATCCCGGCCAGCGCCCGCGCCACCAGCCGCGCGGTGCGGTGCTCGGTGAAGGCGGTTTCGGGATGGGCGTGGATCTCGTGCCGCCATGCGCGCATGCGCTCCAGCAGTGGCAGCGGCAGCGCACCGGTGCGCGGCTGGAGGGGCTGGTGCGATTCAATAGGTGTCGTCGGGGGCGTGCTCATCGCGCGGCTGCTCCTGGCAGGGTGAGGTGAAACGGCGATTTTCGGCACTCCCGACGGTTGTAACCATGACAAGTAAAGTGGAAAATCGTTGTTCACGGTGCAACGGTGCATCGTCCTCGCAGAAGAACCGGGAACGGAGACGGCGCGCTGAGGTCAGCGCAGTGCCGGGAACAAGCCATGGAAGACGTACTGGACCGCAGGCGCGCGCTGTGCCTGCTGCAGATCATCGAGACCGGCAGCGTGCGCGGCGCGGCCGAAGTGCTGGGGCTGGACCCGTCGGTGGTGAGCCGTGCCGTGGCCAGGCTGGAGCAGGACACAGGCCTGGCCTTGCTGGAGCGGCGCGGAAGGGGGGTGGCCGCGACCGATGCCGGGCGCATGCTGGCCCTGTTCGCGCGGCGCCAGCAGGACCTGCAGGACACCTTCCTGGCGGAGGTCAACAACCTGAAGAACGCGCGCGGCGGCCACGTGGACCTGGTGTTCGGCGAGGGCTTCGTCGATCTGCTGCTGGAACCGGTGCTGCAAGGCTTCATGCGCAAGCATCCGCAGGTGACCTACGGCATACAGGTGGCCGGCACCGATGAAACCATTCGGCACATCGTGGAAGACCTCGCCCATATCGGCCTGGCCTTCGAGCCGCCTACCGATGTGCGCTTGCGCTCGCACTGCTCGCGCCTGGCGCCGATCCGCGTGCACGTGCGCCGCGATCATCCGCTGGCACGCATGCGCAGGGCCCTCAAGCTGGCCGACCTGGCGCCGCATGCCGGCGCCACGCTGGTGGAGTCCTTTGGCGTGCGCAAGCATATCCAGGCGGCGGAACTCGACGAGCATGTCAGCCTCAAGCCGATGCTGGTCACCAATTCGTTCAAGGTGCTGTGGGAGTTCGCCGCGCTCGGGCTGGGCTTCGTCATGGTCCCGCGCTCGGTGCCGCACAAAGGCGCGCAGCTCAAGCAACTGGTGTCGCTGCCGCTGGCCAATCCGATCCTCAACAACAGCCGCAACCACATCATCACGCGGGCGGGGCGGCACCTTTCGCCGGCGGCCAGCAATATGCTGCGCCATATGGTGAAGTCCTTTCCGGAAATCTGACGCCCGCTGGATCGCCCGCTTGCGCCACCTGCCGCCACCTGCCGGCACGTCCCTCGATCGTTGCACTCGATGCAACGATTTGGCCCTCTCCGTGTCATTGCTGCCGCTGAAATCCCGTTGCTAGACTGGCGCCACATACCTGGACATGGCGATCACCACGGAGAAAAGATGAACGGCGCGATACACAAACACCGGTCGGGGCGACTGCACGGCGCAATGCGATGGCTGTCGGCCCTGCCGCGACTGGTGGCGCTTGGCCTGGCCTGCGTGGCCATGCCGGCGCTGGCCGACGGGCCGGCCTTTCCCACGCTGAAACCGGTATCGCTGGTGGTGCCCTATCCCGCCGGCGGCGCCAGCGATGTGTCGGCGCGCATTTTCAGCGAGCCCATCGGTCGCGCGCTGGGCCAGCAGGTGCTGGTGGAGAACGTGGCGGGCGGCACCGGCGTGCTTGGCGCCAAGCGCGTGCTGAACGGCCCGCCGGATGGCTATGCCATGCTCCACGGCTCGCCCAGCGAAGTCATCCTGACGCCCCTGCTGAATGCCTCGGCCAGATACAAGCCGGAGGATTTCCGGCTGGTACAGCCGATCACCGAAGCCACCATCGTGCTGCTGGTGCGTGGTGACCTGCCGGTCCACACGCTCGATGAGTTCATCGAACTGGCCCGGCGCCCCGGCGCCAAGCCGCTGACCTACGGCACCGTGGGCATGGGCTCGCTCTACCACGTGCTGACAGAGTACCTGGGCCAGCGCACCGGCGCCAAGTTCCTGCACGTGCCGTACAAGGGCGCCGCGCCTGCCATCCAGGACCTGGCCGGCGGCCAGATCGACTTTGCCGTCCTGGCCTACCAGGTCAGCATGGACAGCATGGCCAGGCAAGGCAGGCTGAAGGTGGTGAGCAGTTTCTCGCGCACACTGCCCGCGCAGCTCAAGCACATCCCGACCTTGCGCGAAAGCAAGCTGTTGCCGGATTTCGAGTACGTGATCGGCGGTGGCTACTACGTGCGCAAGGGCACGCCGGACGACGTGGTGCGCAAGCTGCGCGTGGCCATCGGCAAGGCGCTGGCCCAGCCGGAGCTGCGCGCCCGGCTGGAGTCCGAGGGGCGCACGGTGCTGCATGCGGTGAGCGAGCAGGAAGCCGACGCGTGGCAGGCCGCGCAGGTCAGCCGCTATCGCGGCATGGTGGATGCGCTGGGCCTCAAGCCGATGTAAGGCGCCGCGCGGGCGGGGCTCAGGTCTGCCCGCGCTTTTCCTGCCACTTGTCCACGGTCACGCGCGGGGCATTGGCGAGCTTGTCCAGGATGCCGGCAGGCGTGGCGTCCGTCAGCAGCAGGTCGTTGTGCACCTGCTTGAGAAAGCCTTCGTCCACGGCGTGCTGCAGGAAACCCAGCATGCTGTCGTAGAAGCCGTTCACGTTGAGCAGTCCGACCGGCTTGGCGTGGTAGCCCAGCTGCAGCCAGGTGAAGGTCTCGAACAGTTCTTCGAAGGTGCCCACGCCGCCGGGCATGGCGATGAATGCGTCGGCGCGGTCGGCCATCATCTGCTTGCGCTCGTGCATATTGYGCACCACGTGCAGCTCGGTCAGGCCGCGATGCCCGACTTCCTTTTGCATCAGCGCGTCGGGGATGATGCCGATGGCGGTGCCGCCGTGCGCCAGCACGGCATCGGCCACGGTGCCCATCAGTCCGACCTTGCCGCCGCCATAGACCAGCGCCAGGCCGCGTTCGGCCAGGGCCTTGCCCATGGCGCGCGCCGCGTCGGCGTATTCAGGACGGTTGCCGGGGCTGGAGCCACAGTAGATGCAGACGGACTTCACTTGTCTTCCTTTTGGTTCTGTGCCGCGCTGGCGGCGGCGTATTCGCGGGCTTGCTTGTCGAACGCCTGGCGCGCCTTGCCGCGCAGGTAGGGCGCCAGGATCGAGAAGATGTGATAGCTCGCGCCGTGCAGGTACCCGCGGATCTGCGCGGGATCGTTGTACTGGCGCGGGTGCTGCACGAACTGGAAGGACAGCCAGTAGGTGGACACCACGACCATGTTGGTGCAGATGGCATCGACCTGCTCGGGCGTGGCTTCCATCTCGCCGTCTTCCTGGAACTGGCGGCAGATCTCCATCGCGAAGCGCTTCTTCTGCTCGACGATGCGCTTGAAGTTGGTTTCAAGCATGCGGTTGCGCGCCAGCAGGTCGTTGATGTCGCGATACAGGAAACGGTAGTTCCACAGGAACTCCGACATGTACTGCAGGTAGCCCCAGCTCTCGTCCAGCGTGGCCTTGTGATCTTCGGGCAGCTTCAGGCGACGCTCCATCTCCTGCTCGAACAGCACGAAGATGGAGTTGATGATGTCGTCCTTGTTGCGGAAATGGTAGTAGAGATTGCCGGGGCTGATCTCCATGGCTTCCGCGATGGTGGTGGTCGTGACGTTGGGCTCGCCGAGTTCATTGAACAGGCGCAGCGAGACGTCGAGGATGCGGTCCCGGGTACGGCGGGGACCGGATTGCGGTTTGGGTTCCATGGGCGACCGGGCGAGCGGCGATTCGGTGAGTTGATGGCGATTATAAGCAATCGCGCCTGACGCACCGCCGCACGCATACCCGCGGGGCGGGCGATGCACGCCCGCCGCCGCCGGCCGCGGACTTGCGCTCAGGCGGCCAGYTGTCGCAGCCATCCGGCCACGATCGGCCCGGCGATGGCGAGCCAGGTGCCGCCGCACAGCACCAGCGCCAGCATCACGGCGGCACTGCCGAAGTCCTTGGCGCGCTTGGACAGGCCGTGGCGCTCGAGCGAGATACGGTCCACCGCGGCCTCGACGCTGGAGTTGAGCAGCTCGACGATCAGCACCAGCAGCAAGGTGCCCAGCAGCAGGATGCGCTCGACGATGCCGACCGGCAGCAGCAGCGCGCAGGGCGTGAGGATCGCCACCAGGGTCAGCTCCTGGCGGAACGCGCTCTCTTCCAGCACCGCGTAGCGCAGGCCCGACAGGGAGTTGATGCCCGCATGCCAGGCCCGCGCCAGGCCGCGGTTGCCCTTGTGCGGGTTCTGCTCAATCGTGTAGTCGCTGTTCGGCGAAGCCTTGGCCGGTGCCGAGGTCGGGGCCGCCGGCGGGCGGCTGGGTGCGGGCGGCGGGGGATGCGGAGTCGGCATGTTCGGATGAGTGACGGGCAGCGCTGCCGCTGGCGCTTGCATGTGCGCACGGCAGCGGCTGCAGGTGTGTCAGGAACTGCTCGGAGGCGGCGCGCCACGAGAACCGCTCGGCGTGGGCGCGGGCGGTGAGACGGTCGATGCGCAGTGCCTCCAGGCACGCTTCACGCAGGTCTTCGTGCATCACGCCGGCAGTGCTCTCGCCGAGCACGTCGATCGGGCCGGTGACCGGATACGCCGCCACGGGCAGGCCGCTGGCGAGCGCTTCGAGCAGGACCAGGCCGAAGGTGTCGGTGCGGCTGGGAAACACGAAGACRTCGGCMGAAGCATACACCTTGGCCAGTTCCGGCTGGCTCAGCACGCCSAGATAGCTGGCGCCCGGATAGCGCGCGCGCAGCGAGGCCAGCGCCGGGCCGTCGCCGACCACCCACTTGGAACCCGGCAGGTCCAGCGCGAGGAAGGCCTCGACGTTTTTCTCCACCGCCACGCGGCCCACGTAGAGGAAGATCGGGTGGGCCGTGTTGAGCACGTTGGCGTGCTGCGTGGTGAACACGTCCAGGTCCACGCCGCGGGTCCACAGCACGCCGTGCGTGAGGCCGTAGCGGTGCAGGTCCTGCAGCACCACAGGCGTGGGCGCCATCACCGCGCGCGCCGGGCCGTGGAACCAGCGCAGGAAGGCATAGGTCCAGCTCAGCGGAATGCCGAAGCGCGCCTGCACATACTCAGGGAAGCGCGTGTGGTAGGCCGTGGTGAACGGCAATTGCTCGCGCATCGCGTAGCGGCGCGCGGCCAGGCCGAGCGGGCCTTCGGTGGCGATGTGCAGCGCGTCCGGCGCGAAGGCGCGGATGCGCGCGCGCACCTTGGCGCCGGCGAACAGCGACAGGGCGATCTCGGGATAGGTCGGGCACGGGATGGTGCGGAATTCTTGCGGCGTGATCAGCTCCACCGTGTGGCCCATCGCCACCAGTTCGCGGCGGGTCGACTTGAGCGTGCGCACCACGCCATTGACTTGCGGCTCCCAGGCATCGGTGACGATCAGGATCTTCATGGCTCTCTCCTTGCGGCGGGCCGCGTGGGTGACCGGCCTCGGCGAGGCCAGGGCGATGCGTTGGTGGCTGGCGCGGGCGCTCAGGCCGCGGTGACGGCGGCGCGGCGGCCGGCCGTGGCGGGAGCGTCGAGCAGCGTGGTCCAGTAGACGATCTGCAGCTCGCCCTCCTGCGTCTCGACGAGGGCCGACAGGCTTTCCACCCAGTCGCCGTCGTTGCAGTAGAGCTGTCCGTCCACCTCGCGGATCTCGGCCTTGTGAATGTGGCCGCAGACCACGCCGTCGCAGCCGCGTCGGCGCGCTTCGTCCACCATCGCGTGCTCGAAGGAGTTGATGTAGTTGACCGCGTTCTTGACCTGGTGCTTGAGGTATTGCGACAGCGACCAGTACGGGAAGCCCAGGCGCGCGCGGATGCGGTTGAAGTGGCGGTTGATGGCCAGGATCAGGGTGTAGAGCGAATCGCCCAGGTAGGCCAGCCAGCGCGCGTGCTGCACCACGCCGTCGAACAGGTCGCCGTGCACCACCCACAGGCGGCGCCCGGTGGCGGTCACGTGGATGGCATCCTCGCGCACCGTGATGTCGCCGAAGGCGAGGCCGTCGAACTGGCGCGCCACTTCGTCGTGGTTGCCGGGCACGTAGATCACCTCGGTGCCCTTGCGCGCCTTGCGCAGCAGCTTCTGCACCACGTCGTTGTGGCTTTGCGGCCAGTACCAGCCGCGCCGCAACTGCCAGCCGTCGATGATGTCGCCGACCAGGTAGAGCTGGTCCGATTCATTGTGCTTGAGGAAATCGAGCAGGTAGTCGGCCTGGCAGCCGGCCGTGCCGAGATGGATGTCCGACAGCCAGATGGCGCGGTAGTGGCGGATCGGATGGGTGGGATGCGGGGGCTGGGGCGTGGCGGCGGGAGGAGGCAGGCTGGCGGAGGCGGGGGTGGCGGCCCCGCGCGCCGGGGGGCGTTGCTGCAGGGCGCTGGCCGGTGGCATGAAGGCGGCCAGCGCGGCGGGCAGGGACGAAGGGCGGGGCAGCGATGGCGATCCGCCAGCGCGGCCGCGCAGCAGTTGCGCGGCCTTTGCCAGGTGTCCGCGGGCAGAACGAAGGGCTTGAACCATGGCGGCCTCGGTAGCGACGATGGCTGCATTGGGCCAGCCGGCGATGACGGAGCCGTGACGGAAACATGAATGTCATATGACTGTGGCGTGCCGGCAAAAAGAAGCCGCCGGCGCCCGGCGCGGCGGGGGGCTCAGGCGGCCGGCGCCACCGCCGACAGTTGCGCGAGCGCGCCCAGCGCGGCCTGCGTGACGCGCGGATCGCGCAGCAGGCTGACGTGGCCGATGCCGGCGAGCGGGACATGGTGGGCGCCCTCCAGCCAGGAAGAACCGGCCGGGCCGGCAATGGAGTCGTGCCAGCTGAAGATCGATACCAGCGCGGCGCGCTGGCGCGGCGTTTCGCGCATCGCCAGCGCGCGCAGCCACGCGCTGCCGCAGCGCATCTGGCGGGCATTGAAGCCGCTGCCGTAGCGTGCCAGCGCGCAGCCGTGGTGCGGCGTGCCGAGCGTGACGATGCCGCGGCACGGCGGTGGCGCACCGCGGCCCGCCATGGCGGCACGCGCGGCCAGCCCGCCCATGCTGTGGCACAGCAGCAGCGGGGCCTGGCCGGTGGTGGCGGCAATGCGCGCGATGGCTGCGCGGACTTCGAGCGCGTAGTGCTCGATATCGCCGAACACCGGTTCCAGGTCGATGGCCTCGCAGTGATAGCCGGCCGCCGCGAGCGCCGGCTGCATGTCGAGCCACACCGCGTGGTTGCAGCCGTAGCCGTGCACCAGCAGCAGCGGCGGCCGTGCGCCGGGGGCGCGGGCCGGCACGAAGCGCCGGTGCGAACAGAAAGGCTGGAGCCAGTTGAACATGCGGAACACGGCGAGGCATTCGCGCGCGTGGCAGGCCAGCGCCCGCGCCGGCGTCAGGCGCGCGCAGCGTGTCGCCAGCAGGGCGGGCGGCAGCGGGGGGCGCATTGCGGCGGGCACGCCCAGGCCGCGCAGGGAGATGGCGAAGGCGGCGGCGACCGACAGGCCAAGGACGAGGAGGGCGAGAACCAGACCGCCCAGCAGGCCCGCGGCGAGCGTCCAGCCGAACCAGTCGTGCAGGGCGGCGGCACAACCCAGCGCTGCGGCGGCCTGCAATGCCACCGCGATGCGGCGCAAGGCGGCGGCCGACAGCGTCATGGCTTGGGCGGGCGCAGGTCGGTCAGGCGCGTCCCCGCCAGGCGGTCGTGCAGGAACTGGCGCCGCGGGTCGAGCCACGCCAGCAGGATCCAGATCAGCAGGCCAACGGCCAGGGCGCCGACGAAGGGGCCCTTGACCAGTCCGAGCGCGTGGCCCACCGCCGCCGAGGGCGGCAGCCACAGCCAGGCCAGCAGGTAGCGCAAGGCGGCCCGCGGCCAGCGCGGCGGCACGCCGGCGGCGGTCTCCACGCGCATGCGCCAGGTCTGCATGGCCAGCGTCTGGCCGTTGCGCTGCCAGAACCAGGCGAAGTAGCAGCCCAGCACCAGGAAGCTCCAGGCTTGCATGGCAAAGGTGCCGTCCAGGCCCAGGCGCTGCAGCGCGGGGCGCCCCAGCAGGTAGAGCGCGGTCGATGCGCTCAGCACGCCGAACAGGAGCACGCCTTCATAAAGCATGCAGGCGACGCGGCGGCGCAGCGAGGGTGCTTGCGCCGGACGCGGGGCGCTGGCCGGGGCGGGGGAGGTCTTGGCGGTGGGTTTGGACGTGGTCGCGGCGGGCATGGCGGAATTGGGGGAGGGCGATGCCGCGCCTGGGGTCATGCGCGGCGGCTGACGCTGTCGCGGCGCGGTCGGACGGGCGGGCGCGAAAGGGGATTATGCCAAAGCCGGGACTGGCCCGGGGCGCCGGGAAGGGCGCCCGGCGTGCAGGGTTCAGCGGCGTACCGGCTCGTCCGGGCTGGCCGGGCCGATGGCGCTGCTGGTCACGGCCTCGGTGTTGGCCTCGCGCGGGGTATCCGTCGCGGCGACCGCACTGGCCGGGGTTGCCGGCGCGGCCGGTGCGTGCTGTCCGGCCTGCGCATCGGATGCATGCGCAATGGCTGCCGATGCCGGATGATGCGCGACGGTTGCGCGGTTACCGGCGGGTGCCTTCTTTTCCAGATGCAGCTGGCGGGTGGTTTCGGCGGGCAGGCGCTTGCCGGACGGCAGCGCGCTGACCGCACCCGGGCGGCGCGGCACTTTTTCGGCGGCGGCCAGGTTCTTCTTCTGTTCTTCCGGTAACTGCTGGTATTTGTCCCAGGCTTCGGCCTTCTTCTGCGGGGGCAGTGATCGCGTGATCTGGTAGTTTTCGCGCGCCAGCCGGCGCTGCTGCGGCGTCATCTTGACCCATTCTGTCATGCGGGTCTGCAGGCGCGCCTGCTCGGCCGGCGAAAGCTTCTGGTATCGCTCGGCGATCTGCAGCCATTTGCGGCGATTCAGCTCGGGGAATGTGTTCCATTCCCCTTCCAGCGGAGCCAGGATGCGCTGCTGCACGACGGAGAGCTCGGACCAGGCCGGGCGGGCGTTGGCGATGCTGGCGCCGGCGGCGGACGATGCGGCGCCGGTCGGGCGGCCGCCCTGCGCCTGGCATGCAGAGGGATTGAGCAGCCAGGCGCCAGCAAAGGCGGCGCCGGCCAGCAGCAAGCCTGCCAGCCGCCGGCGCGATGCGGCGGGATGGAAGAGGGCACTGGCCATCGCTACTGACCGCGCTTGAGGAACACGTGGAAGCCCTGGTCGGCGTAGGCCGACGGCGGGAGATCGTCGAGCAGCATGGCGGCATCCACGTCGGCGAGTTCGTCGACGCGCTTTTGCTGCTGCCAGTGGTAGATGCCGATCAGGCCGGCGCCCAGCGCCACCAGCGTCCAGACCAGGCCGAGGCGGCGCAGCCAGGCGCCCGCGCGATGCAGCGGAGAATCGTCTTCGTCGAAGTCGATCGTGTGTACGCCCGCCGCGGCCAGTTGCGGCATGGCGACGGCAGCCTGCGCCTTCTTGCGCGACAGCGCGATCCGCCGCGCGGCCGCGAGCCGCTCGGTCACATCTGCCGGCAACGCATTCGCCGAGGCATCCAGTGCCGTGCGGATCTCGTGTGCCAGGCGGCGTTCGTTGATTTCTTTTTCGTTTCTGGTGCTCATAGTCGGACCCCCCGCGCTCGCAATGCCTGCGCCAGTGTGTGCGTGGCACGGGAACAGTGAGTCTTGACGCTACCTTCGGAGCATCCCATGACAGCAGCCGTTTCCGCGACGTCCATATCCTCCCAGTAACGCATCAGGAAAGCTTCGCGTTGACGTGTCGGCAGACGCTGGATCTCCTGTTCGATGATGTGCATGGTCTGGGCGCGCTCTACCTTGTCGGCGCTGCTCTCCGCTGATTCGGAGCCGATTTCGGCCTCGAAAGTGTCGAGCAGGTCATTATCTTCGCCTTCCCTGTCATCGCGCAGGTTGGAAAACAGCGTGACCCAGGTATTGCGCACCTTCTGGCGTCGGAACCAGTCGTGGATGGTGTTCTGAAGTATGCGCTGGAACAGCGGTGGCAGCTCGCCGGCGCTCTTGTCGCCGTATTTTTCGGCGAGCTTGATCATGGCGTCCTGGACGATGTCCAGGGCGGCCTCGTCGTCGCGCACTGCAAACACGGCCTGTTTGAAGGCGCGCCGTTCGACGCTGGCGAGAAAGTCGGAGAGTTCCTGATCGGTTGCCATGCAGGCGGGTACTGACGGTGAGGCCGTGGCCGGTGGATGTGCAGGTTACGGCTTTCTGCACTTCCAAAATGGGGGGAATGCTAGCAAATAACCCTGTGGGTGACCATCCTTGTTCTCTCTTGTGGTCATTCAGGACCCTCCCATGTAGTCCCGCGGTCTCCGCGCGGCCAGATCGCGGCTCCGGATGGCAGCCGGCAGCGGGGGCTTCCCTGGCAATCAGAA
>NZ_JBFTND010000194.1:0-20852 GCF_056397305.1 Cupriavidus sp. 05N40 | reverse complement strand
GAGCGAAGCGTGGCGCGCGCCTGCTCGACGAGCGAGGGGTGCCGCGCAATCTCGGCGTCGTAGTTTGCTATGGATGCCTTGGCTGCCGCCACGTCAGCCTGCGCACTCGACAATGCGGCCCGGAAATCGCGGTCATCGATACGTACCATCAATTGCCCGGCCTTGACCCACTGATTGTCGTTGACCAGTACCTCGGAAACCTGGCCAGCGATACGCGGCGCCACGAGCGTGAAGTCGGCCGAGACGTAGGCATCATTTGTGGATTCGGTATCCGAGCCGCCAAGAAACCGAATGCAGGCCCATACAGCGATGGCGACGGCAATGACAAGCGCGGCAATGCTAACAATTTTGAGAGGAGATCGTGTGGCGGATGACATGAAAATCGTCCCTTAGTGAGAAGAGGGCGGCGTAGTGCACCATGGGGGATAGATACGCACGGGTAGTATCGGAACAAGAACAAGAAGGGCGACGGCGACGCCTGCCATCACACGATAGAGATCGGCCGAGGTCAGTACCACGGCCTGCTCGTGGATCCGGTGTGCGAGTTGACCGAGACTATGGGTCGCATCGATGCTATAGCTCGTCACCAGCGCGTTGTTGCCCAACTGGTCCACGAGCATGTTCGAATGAAAACGTTCGCGATCTGTACCCAATCCTTCGATAAGACCCGTCGCCACAGCAGCGAAGAAAGTCTTGACCGAGTTGAACATAGCCGAAGCGAACGGGCCTTCCGCTGGCGGCAAGCCCGTCGTGACGCCCATCAGGATCGCCATGATCACCATCGGTTGCGCAACGATCTGTAGTGACTGRAGCAGGTAGAAGTTCTCGCGAACCCACTCGGAGGTCATGAAGCTMCCCATCAGGCASGTCGYGACCATGAGAGAAAGCCCGACGGCCATGACCCATCTATGGTCAACGCGCCGAAGATTCATGAAGGCGGCAGTCAGAGGAAGCGCAACCAATAGCGGGATCGCGACCAGCAACGACAGGGGTGCCGTTTGCAGTGGCCTGTACGCGTGGATGGTGGCGAGATACTGGCCCGGTATGGCGGCGACACCGATCAGCAGTATCACCGCGCCCGCGAGTGTCGTGAGTCCGTGCGCGAAGTTCCTTCGTGAAAGCAGCTGGAGCTTGAAAAAAGGAAGCGGGTGAAACCACTCGTTGACGAGGAAGRCCACAAGCAAGAACGTCCCGCCAAAAAACATCACGCGAATGAACTCGGAATTCAGCCAGTCAAGRCGATCACCTTGCAGGAGACCGATCACGAGCATGGCGACCGCCGGGAGTCCCGTGAGGAATCCGGTCCAGTTGAATGAACGGAGTCGTTCGAGTTTGAGCGGATCCGGCGGAAGCCCCTGCTGGATCGCCAGGCAGCACGCTACGCCAAGCGGCACGATTTGCCAGAAGACCATTTGCCAGCCGACATACTCTGTCCACAATGCCGCGAGCGGTGCGCCGAGCGCCGGCCCGAAGGTCGCAGTGAGTGCATACCCGGCGAGCCCGTACAGCTTGACCTTCGGGGGAAGATAGCGCAGCGCCACAATAATCAGCATGGGCGGGAGGCATCCGCCGGCGATCCCCTGGAGGACACGCAGCACATATAGCGTAAGGAGGTTCGGTGCGAAGGGGCAAAGGATCCCGAACAGCATCGTGGCGAGCACGGCGCCGATCGTGAACCGCTTCAGCGTGAAGGTGATCCCGAACCACGGAGCAAACACCATGGTGGCGACGTTAGCCGCCTCGAACAACGTGGTCAGCCAGGTCCCGTCGTCACGTCCGATCGAGAACGCTCCCCGGATATCGGCCAACGCTACCGCGGTGACCTGTTCGTTGAGGATCGCCAGTAGGGACGCGAGCAGCATCCCGATCAGGCCGACGGCGAGACGAAGCGATAGCGAGGCTTGTGCGGGCGTTGGCTGGACAGGAGGGGCCACCTCTTGCTCGGGAACCGGTGCGGGCGGTTCTACGATCGTCAGCTCTTCCGTTCCAGTTGTTGAAGGGTCGGCGGTGGTCATAAGGGTCCTACTAGCTACTCGTGTTCAAGAGGTCATCACATTTGGAAACCACAGCCAGACGCCACGCGCTCACAAGGTTCCAAGATCCGTTCTGGAATAAATCGAGGCAATGACCCCAGCTTTTTGTTAAGTCATTTCGCTCAACGTGTTTTCGCTTTTTGCCGTCGCGTAACCAGTCAACGAATTCTACGAGGCGGGCCAGACCTCTGATAGCGTAAACAGGCGATGTTCTGGGCCATTCTGTTCGTGAATCTTGCCAACATATCCGTCCGGGGCGCGACGAGGTTGAAATAGGGAACCCGCGCCCCGTTTCGAAGCCGGATAAACGCTGCAATTTGCGAAACAGTCAGTTCATCTCCTGCGCAATTAAGCGCGAATTCAAGCTTGCACGACGACGAACCACGAAGATCGATATCGGGTCGCAACCGGCTCAGGCTTCAGGCTGCACCTCGTCAAGAAATTGCGATGCCTCCCGGCGAACAAACCTTCCGTACTCCTCGGAGCACCCCGGTGTCCGCAGGCGGGTCTTCCGGCAGCTTCGCGCCTCGTTCGGACAGTGCCGCGGCTGCCTGGTGTTTGGCCAGCCAAACGATGTGATGTAAAGAAGCCGCATCCCGGCGCTGCTGGCAAGCTTCGTTGCCGTGTCGTAGTCAAGCGGTGCATTCACTGTAGGGGATAGACGGTGCTTCCCGAAGCCCGGCAGGTCGGGTATCGGGCCAATGTGTTTGCGTATCCCGCCTCGGTAACTGTGGATGCCTGGGTGGCGCATTCGCGCCGCGCTATGCGAGCGTCTGCGTCAATATCATGCCGAAGTGCTCGACGGAAGACTCCAGTCCGTTCTGACGGCATTCGAACCCGAATCAACGCGTGTGAACTTGCCTGACGTGGGGGGCGTGGCCCCTGCGCGCGCCGCCGGGTGCCTATTGTTGTAAGTGGATGCTTCGTATTGCGGAAGGCGCCAGCTTTCCAGGAAAAGCAATTAGCCGGCCAGATAAACGACGCGTCGGGATTCGATAGCTTCTATCCGCAAGGTCGCGCTATCGTCGATGCCGCACGGATACCCGGTTTGATTCCAGGTAGCTTCACCGGGAATCCCGGTGCGGGGATCTCCATAACGGGGATCTCCATAAGATTGAAGCGAATCGGCGCGATTCGCGAACGCACGAGACGTTGCGAAGCGACTGGCTTGTCGGCCCTGCCATAGATCCACGGCCACATCCAGCAGTGTGAAAGCACCGTGGTCGATATTGACGAGCGACGAATGCAGCTTAGCGCAGCAACCGCATGGCAAGGATGTCGTAGCCGGCAAATGACTTTTGCGTCCGTGTAAGAAGACGAAGCGCATACGGCAAAGCCCAAGTGGCGCTCGATGGCCAATGCGATGGACACGGTAGGACGCATGGCGGTTCCGTCGATACGACGTGGCCCAAATCTCACATCGATTGGCCAGCCATGGCGCCATGTGCGTGTTTCCGCTGCCGTGTCGACTCACTAGACTTGCCTTGGGGAATGCGGCTGGGAACCTGACCCAGGCGTGGCAGGAAACCGCAGAAGCCCTGGTTGCGCCTCGGGCTAGCCAGGATGGGGCGATCGCCGCCTCGCCATATGTCGCGGTCGAAGTCTGGGCCGGATCCCAAGCAAGGACGGATTCATCATGTTGATTCGGGAACGCCAGGCCTCTTTCTTGTCCGGGGGAAGCGCCCTTGATGTCGAGGGGCAAGCTGAGTTTTATTTGGCCGACCCTGCGCCGGTCACGGGTGCGTGGCGTGCATGGAGCCTCATCGGGCCGCAGCTGCGCGAGATCGTGCGTTCCGGTGCAGGGCTGCTGCATGCGGGGCCGCCCGCATCCGCCGCGACCGTACCCGGCTACCACGCTGCGTACGTGGCGAGGCGGGGCGCGTTTGCTTCGAACGCATTCGCGGAGTAACGGCGCATGCGTGTCGCGATGATGCTGTATGCCGGATTTCGCTTGTTCGAGGTGGCCGGCCCGATGGATGTGTTTCACGAGGCAAACCGGGTGTGGGGCGGAAAATTCTACGAGCAGCATCTCGTCGGGGCGTCGCCCGGGCCTGTCGTATGCTCAAACGGCATGGCGGTGCGCACGACAGAGTGCCTGTTGGATGTGCACACGCCGTTCGACCTTATCGTGGTACCTGGTTCCCCGCTCGCCGGCCTGGGGCATGAGCATCGGGACTTGGTGGATTGGCTCAGCGATGCCGGGCGCAAGGCGGGAAGGCTCGCATCCGTGTGCAACGGCGCCTTCTTGCTCGCGCGTGCCGGTCTTGCCGACCACCGCTGGTTGACCACGCATTGGCGCGACGCGCAACGCCTCGCAACCGAGCATCCCCTGGTACACGTCATGACCGATCTAAGCTGCCTGAAGGACGGTAACCTGTATTCGTCGGGCGGCGTGGGCGCCGCCATTCATCTGGCCCTGGCCCTGGTCAGGGAGGACCTTGGCGAAATCGTAGCGGGAAGCGTCGACAAAGCGTTGTTGACGCCGTCGGGCTGGAGCGCGAAGCGAGCCCATCCGATGCCGCATTCCCTCCCGCGCGGATGCGACGGCGATGGCCCGGATGGCGACGTCACGGTCAGTCATGGCCCAAATGCGATCCATTTTGGCCCGTGAACGGGCTTCTTGGCTGAGCGCGCGGCTCCGATCGTTGGCAGAATGGTTGCCACGATCCTCACAATTCTTCCAGAAGCACATCAAGAAAGTGCTRGGTGGACTGGGCCAGGACGGAGAACCCGTCGAAGCAATCGTCCATGAGCTGGTGCCGAACATACGCTGTTCTCGAGTTGGATGGGAAATCGCCCTTTGATCTTGGTCGCTGATATTGTCAGCGCCGGTTTCCATGCGAGCCAGCCGTGACCCGAAMCCCGCACGTWGTTTCACCCATCTCCCTGAAGCCAGCGCACGCAAGCGAATCGATGTCGGGTGCCGACATCATCCTGCGTGTCCTCAGCGARSAGGGCGTCGATACCGTATTTGGATATAGCGGCGGCGCCATCTTGCCGACCTACGACGCTGTTTTCCGTTTCAACGAAATGCACGAGGGARACCCCGAGCGTCAGATCAAGCTCGTGGTACCCGCCAATGAACAGGCCGCGGGCTTCATGGCCGCCGGTTACGCGCGCGCCAGCGGAAAAGTCGGCGTATTCATGGTGACCTCCGGCCCGGGCGCGACGAACGCGGTGACGCCGATCGCCGACTGCAACGGGGATTCGGTCCCGGTCGTSCTGATATGCGGGCAGGTGCCGCGTGCCGCGATCGGCACCGATGCCTTCCAGGAAGCGCCCGTCTTCAACATCATGTCGGCGTGCGCCAAGCAGGTCTTCCTGGTGACCGATCCGGCGAAACTGGAATACACACTGCGGACCGCGTTCGAAGTGGCGCGCACCGGTCGTCCGGGCCCGGTTGTGGTGGATGTGCCGAAGGACATCCAGAACTGGACGGGGCCCTATCATGGGCAAGGTACCTTRCMGTTCCGCGGCTACTCCGATCGTCTTCGCATGGTCGCAAAAGGCGCTCGTCTGGACGAGAAAAAGCGCACCGAATTCTTCGATCTCCTGGGGCAGAGCAAGCGGCCGCTGCTGTATGTCGGTGGCGGCGTGATCACGGCCGGCGCAACGGCKGAACTGCGTCGATTCTCCGAGCGCTACGGGATCCCCGTCGTAACGACGCTCATGGGCCTTGGCGCGATACCGGCGAAACACGAGCTGTGTCTTGGCATGCTCGGKATGCACGGTGCCGCCTGTGCGAACTACGCGGTGGAGGATTGCGATTTCCTGATTGCGGTGGGTGCGCGATTCGATGACCGGGTCGCCGGCGGGCGCCCGGATGCCTTTGCTCCCGGTGCGCGGCATGTCGCGCATATCGATATCGACGAGGCGGAGATCAACAAGGTCAAGCGGACSCACTGGAGTCACATCGGCGATGCGAAGAGCGCRCTGCTGTCATTGATGGAACACGCGCCGGCCGCGCGATCGCCCTCGGACTGGCTCAGCCAGGTGATCGAGCTGAAGCGGACCTATGGCATGAATTACGACAGAAACAGCGCCGCGATTCAGCCGCAGTTCGTGATCGAAAAGCTCAGCGARATMACGGCCGGCCAAGCCATCATCAGCACGGGTGTCGGCCAGCACCAGATGTGGGCCGCGCAGTTCTTCGAGTTCGTCGAGCCTCGCAGCCTTCTGACGTCGGGCAGCATGGGAACGATGGGCTTTGGGCTGCCGGCGGCGATCGGTGCCCAGCTGGCGCGCCCGGACGCGCTGGTGATCGATATCGATGGCGATGGCAGCATCCGGATGAATATTGGCGAGCTGGAGACCGCGAGCACGTACGGGGTTCCGGTCAAGGTGCTGCTGCTCAACAATCGCGGCGACGGGATGATCCGGCAGTGGCAGCGTCTCTATTTCGAGGGGCGATTTTGCGTAAGCGACAAGGCGCTGCATCGCAAGGATTTCGTGATGGCGGCACAGGCCGACGGGTTCGAATTTGCGCGTCGCGTGGAAACGATAGGCGAGATCGAAGRCAGCCTCAGGGCGTTCGTGGAGTTTGACGGACCCGCCTTGCTCGAAGTGATGATCGACGAGAACGCCGACGTGTTTCCGATGGTGGGACCGGGCCAGAGCTACGCGAGCATGCTCACGGGACCGTTCATTCCGTCCCGCTCCGGGCAGGAAACGGGCAATCAACTCCATGATTGACGCGAACCTGATTCATAAAGCCCTCGCGAACCGCTTCCGGCGTCAGATCCTGGCGTGGCTGAAGACGCCGAACGAGGTCTTCGTACAGGGCTACATCGATCTTGGTCATGGCGTGCCGTCGACTGTGATTCACGCRCGYAGTGGCCTGTCGCAGTCGACCGTATCGGCGCATGTCGCAACGTTGGTCGAGGCCGGCCTTCTTGTTCAGACCCGGGTGGGGCAGTGGATCCTCCTCTCTCGGAATGAAGAAGTGATACGCGCCTTTGCCAGGCAGATCAGCTTGCATCTGTAGGCGCCGGCCTTGTCGATCGGAGGGGCGGACGTACTGCCCTCGCGAGTCACCGGGCCTTGTTCATAGGCGACCGGTAGGAGCGTTTGCCCGTCTTCCTGAGCGAAGCCGTATTGCAATCGCATCTGTTCAGCCTCATCTACCTGTAACTGTGCGTCGGCGGCTGCAGGCTCCGACCGGAATGGCGAGAATGAACGGAGCGGTCATACGACCCCGTTGACTGCCGGGATTCCGGTGTCCAGATCGACGTGGGCCTGCTTGTATGTAAATACGCTTTTCAATGACAATTAATCCGGTCCAGTCACGGCCCCAGGGGGCACGCCGTCGGACGAACATCTGATATTCTGAGCAAACTTGCATAGATTTGAGCGCGTCGGCGGCCATGCATTCCATAGTGCACTTGGCAAAGCCACCGGTTGGTTGACTTTGTTCGAACAACCCTTACAGCAGCGCCCAGGATGGCGTAGCCGTTACGCCGGTATAGAAGTGAACGAACAGATCCATTGATGAAACTCGCTGTTGTCGTGTTTGATGGAGTACAAGCGCTAGACATTGCTGGCCCGATGGATGTATTCGCGGAGGCCAACGCACTATTGCCACCCCATAAGCGGTACGAGATTTCATTGGTGGGCGTGCGCCCCGATAGCGTCACCTGTTCGAACGGCATGGAAATTAGTGTGCCGGTGGACTATCGCAACTATTCCGACGATTGCGATCTCCTGTTGGTGGCAGGGGGGCCGCGTGCTCCGGAGATGCGTCCCGACCCGGATTTCCTGTCGTGGCTTCACGATAAAGCGCTGACCACGCAGCGGTTCGGAGCGGTTTGCAACGGCGTATTTCTGCTTGCGCACGCCGGGCTCCTTGATGGACGGGAAGTCACTACGCATTGGTCCGAGACCAAGCGACTCCAGGAGCATTTTCCGCGTGCCTTCGTGCGGCCAGACAAGATCTTTGTCCGTGACGGCAGCTTGTTCACGTGTGGTGGCGTCACCGCCGGCATCGACCTGTGCCTCGCATTGGTCGCCGAAGACCTGGGTCACGCGCTCGCGGTGAAGGTTGCGAAGCGCCTGATTGTCTATATTCGCCGGGACGGCGGACAATCTCAGTACAGTCCATACCTCGCTGTCGGCCCGGAGGAAGACTCCATCGTCAGCAAGGCGCTGCGGTACGTCAACGACCATATCGCAGATGCCTTCTCGATCGAGGAATTGGCGGACGCGGTAGGCGTGAGCCGGCGCACGTTCAGCCGCACCTTTGCGAAGCACGCCAAGGTTGCCCCTTCTGTCTTTGTCGAGCAGGTACGCGTCGACTTCGCCAGGAAGTTGCTCGAGCAGACGGATGTGCCTCTCAAGACGATTGCGTTCAGGAGTGGATTCCATAGCTCCACGCACATGCGGATGATCTTTTCGCGACGCCTCGACATCACACCCAAGCAGTATCGCCAGCGCTTCCAGGAGAACGAGGGTGGGTCAGGCGATATTGCGGACCAAAGCAGCCACAACAAGCATCCGCTGCCGGGCAAGCTGCGTCGGGACGATATTCGGATCACGTCATCGCGCGAAGTTGCTATCGCTAAACGCTGAATTGCGCGGCCCCGCTTCCTGAACCTCGTCTGCCATAGCCGGATCATCCGCCGGATAGCAAGTCACCGCTGAACACAATCCGCATGGTCCGCACGAAGAGCACGACGATCACCACGGACAAGAACGCGAGCAGAAGAATCGCCAGCACGGTAATCGGCCAGACACGAACCGTGTCCGCGTATTTCAATGCGGCGCTCGTCAATGCCGCAACCGGAAAGCTGACGCCCCACCAGCCCGCGGCAAACGGAATGCTCCGACGGAACACCTTGAAGACCAAGGTAAAGAAAAGGAACAATCCGAAATAGAACAGGACCGCCGCGAACACATCAACTCTTTGCGTGAAATTCGTGTAGGCCAGGAACCCCACTTCGAACGGAGCGATGAGGATCATGAGCGAGGGAATCATGCCGCTCGCCAACTTCTCATGATGAATCAGCCGGGACACAATCATGGTGAAGAACACAAGAGCAAGAATGGTCCCGACGGCCAGGGAGAAGATATTGAACTCGTGCGCCCACGGCATGGACATCGTTCCCCCCGCCACGGCGATATCGAGCGTCGCGACGCCGGGGATCAGCCACGCCGGCAGTGCATGCCCGGAATCGATCTTTCCGCGGAAAAGCCGGCTGACAATAGTGAACGCGAGGGCGATGGTGCCGATGGCGCCAATGGTCCAGACGACTTCCGCCGTTGCCTGACTGGCCTGGCCGATGATCGAAGAGATCAGCAAGACCGCGATAGGCACCGTACCGAAGAAGTTTCCGGCAATTGGATGCCGAAACTCATGCATCACGGCATCCGGATACTTTGCGATCTTCACCGCGTACGAGACTGCCAGAATCAGAAACGCGATCACCGCCAAGAGTCCGATCACACCAGAGATGATCGGGCTGACGCCATACTGATTGGCGGCCAGTCGCCAGGCAAGCGAAAGCCCGGAAATACCCATGACCGAGGCAAAGAGATTCACCGGAAGATGCTTCACCGACATCTCACGTTTCTCAATTGCGTGCTTGGCGGGTGGTTGTAAAGCCTGCATCGATTCTCCTCAGTAAATGGCCGTACCACGGAATCGCAGCGACGTAGCGATTTGGGGAGTATAAGTTCGGATGCAGAGCGGAGTTCCTCCCGCGCAAGGCTGTTTGGGGCC
Source organism: Cupriavidus sp. 05N40 (assembly GCF_056397305.1). Lineage (NCBI taxonomy): Bacteria > Pseudomonadati > Pseudomonadota > Betaproteobacteria > Burkholderiales > Burkholderiaceae > Cupriavidus > Cupriavidus sp. 05N40. The sequence continues at coordinate 11,105 of NZ_JBFTND010000194.1, read as the reverse complement.
AAATTATTCTAGTTTCTGGCCACCATGAACCACGGAAGTAAGCCAGGCACATCGGCCCGATCGGCGTGGATGCTCAGGCCTTCCGTGACGGGGTGGTACGAATGTCATGCAAATCGAAGCGAGGTCAGTGTCTCGATGTCAGCACGCGTTGCGCCGGCCATGGCTTCGACGAATGTCACGCCTTCGCCGGTGACATCGATGACAACCGAGTCGGAGATGATTCTGTAGGGGACACCATCGTTCTCGCCGTCCATCAGGGAACCGGCCATGTCCTTGATCCCGCGAGCCGATCCAAGCAGGAGTACAACCCGCTTGGCCCCGCTGCCGATCGCCCAGCGGGCAATCGCAACACCATCTCCATGCTTGCCGCTTGCGTCGATGATCGCCATGTCCATGGACGGGCTGGTCATTTCGGCGAATGAATCGGTGGAGTGATATACCTCCCTCTGCCGGGCATCGCCGTGCCGTTGCCGACTGCCAGCGATGAAGCCCGCATCCATGAAATCGTCCGTCGGATACGACATCATGCCTGGCACGCCGTCATGAACATGCAACCAGACTTCGGTATCCGTCGGAACCCGACTTGCTACCGCCGCCGGCAAACCGGGGCCCAGGTAGACAAATTCTCCATCCTTGAGATGCGTTGCTGCGCGCTCAAGCATCTGCTCGGTCGTCCATACCATCTTGCACTACCTCCTGTTCATCTTGAACTGCCGCTGTTTGCCGGACACCGCAAGGAAATCCTCATCGCCGGCCTAACTCTCCGCGGCGAGGCGGAACTCGCCGTAGGCGTCAACCAGGTCGGCGAGACTGAAGCCACGGTTTCGGCCGCTTGGGTTCGGCAATACCCATACCTTCGAACTGCTTATTGGCTGCCGCTGTGGCCCCCAACTGACCACCCGCTGCCCGGTCATGGCCGCATAGGCGGCCTTACCCAGGAATGCGATATAGGCCGGACTGAAGCGTTCGAGCTTCGCTGCCAGCTGCGGCGAACCACCGACATACTCCTCGTGCGAGAGTTCGCTCGCACTGGCTGTTGGGCGGCTCACCGCGGTTGCCAGACCGTATCCATACGAAAGCAACAGATGACAATCCGCGGGCCTGAGCTCGCGGTCGGTGAACCCTGCGAGATGGATCGCCTGCCAGAAGCGGTTCCCGTGGCCGGCAAAGTGAAAGCCGGTCATCGCTGCCTGCAACCCGGGATTCAATCCGCAGAACACGCCCGAAAGCCCCGGCCTCATCATGTCCTGCAGGGGCCCGGAAGGTTCTTGCGCCGGGACCAGGTGGGGATGCGTCATTTCTCTGTCCTTCGCCCTCGCCGCGGGCAACCTGAACATGCAGGAATCCGACTGGCCTTCCCGCCCGCCGCATCGGCGACAGGGCGCGGCGGGTTTTTCAACTATAGAGAAGGCCCGTAGCCCGGGGCGTTGAAGATAGGCCAGAAGCTGGCCATAGTTTGTCGCTTGTCGGCCATTGGGGTTTCTCGCTCACATGGCCTCCCGGCCTGGGACGGCGCCCGGCGACTGGCTCATAGCCGCTGCTGCGCGACATGTCTAGTCCTACTAAGGTTGGGGGAAATTCGTTTCGGCTTGCGTCGATATCCCATACAGACACGGCCGCCCCGATCTTCTGCTGTCTTTTTCCCCGCGGCAACAAGCTTCCGACGGGCGGCTTCCAAACGCGCCGATGGAGAGCATCCGGGGCAGTTTGCAGAAGTGAAGCGGTGCACCACCACCGGTACGCAACGCGCACCCGGCCACTGCTTCCATTCGAAGGTATATCGAGATCCTCTACAAGCGGCGGCGGCAAGCGAAACTCGAATGCCGAACCACGGGGGAAGTCGCCGCTAAATACCGTAGCCAGCAGGTTGCGGCATATATCGGGCATGAATCGGATCGCGCATATATCGGCTGTGTCGGGAAGGAGACGCCCGCCATGCGGATTCCTGCGGGACGTCTGGCCGTGAATTTAACAGCATCGTCTCCCGGCCAAAGGTCGAGAGACGGTCCGAATTGCCGATACCGTATTTCAAGAAGCAACCATGAACGAAAATCGAAAACTCACCCTCAATCAACGGCTCTGGATCCCTTTCGGGCTGATATGGCTGGCGATGATTGGCATCGTTACTTACGAGGCATCAGTCACTCGCGCGGAGCAGTTTGCCGGTCGTCAGCGCGAAATGCAGAGCATTGCTGAAGCCGCGGCCAGCATTCTCGTGGCAATCGAGAAACAGGCCGCGAGCGGTAGCATGTCGATGGAGGAAGCCCGGAAGCAGGCGAAGGAGAGGCTTAGGCCAATCCGCTTCGGTGTGGATGGCTATGTTTCGATTACGGACTTTTCCGGTCGGTCGATCATGCATCCGTTCAAGCCGGAGAACGAGGGCCAGGACATGAGCGGGCTAAAGGACCCGACCGGCAAGGCCATCTACGTCGAGATTGCCAAGGTTGCCCGCGACCAGGGCGGCGGCTTCGTGAGCTATATGTGGGCCAAGCCGGGAGCAAGCGAGCCGGTGCGTAAGCTCAGCTACGTAAAGCCGTTCAATGCATGGAAGTGGACTGTCACTACAGGCGCCTACATAGACGATATCGAGGCGACTTTTCGCGAGGAGCTTCTTCACTCCATCGTGCTGCTGGTCTTCCTGGGGGGCGCCGCGACCTTGCTTGCCGGTTGGCTATTGCGTAGCGTTCACCGTGAGCTGGGCGGAGAGCCGGCCTATGCCGCCTCGATAACGAGCAGCATTGCGGCTGGTGACTTCACCCGCCACGTAGCGCTTCGCGGGAACGACACCTCCAGCTTGCTCTACGCCATGCAACGCATGCAGGGCAAGCTCGCCGGCACGGTGGCGCAGATTCGTGAGTCGGTGGACTCGGTAGCTACTGCGACCGCCGAAATTGCCGCGGGCAATGCCGATTTGTCCTCGCGTACCGAGCAGCAGGCCGCCTCGCTCGAGGAGACGGCCGCGAGCATGGAAGAACTGACCACCACCGTCCAGCACAATGCGCAGAGCGCTCGCCAGGCGAGCGGGCTGGCAAACAATGCGTCAGAGATCGCGAACCAGGGCGGCGAGGCAGTAGGTGCGGTGGTCAGCACCATGGCACAGATTGCCGAGAGCTCGGGTCAGATCGCCGACATTATCGGTGTAATCGAAAGCATCGCCTTCCAGACCAACATTCTCGCGCTCAACGCTGCGGTCGAGGCGGCGAGGGCCGGGGAACAGGGCCGCGGCTTTGCCGTCGTAGCAGAGGAAGTGCGCAGCCTTGCCCGGCGTTCGGCGACCGCCGCCAAGGAAATCCGCACCCTGATCGGCACTTCCGTCGAGCGCGTCCGGAGCGGATCCGAACTTGTCACACGAGCTGGCTCGACCATGACGGAGATCACGCAATCGATCCGTCGCGTCACTGACATCATGGGTGAGATTGCCGCGGCATCGGAGGAGCAGCGCAGCGGCATCGAACAGGTCAATCGGGCGGTGACACAGATGGACCAGGTCACGCAGCAGAATGCGGCGCTGGTGGAGGAGGCTTCCGCGGCGGCACATTCGCTCGAAGAACAGGCGGCCACGTTGCGGCATGCGGTTTCGGCGTTCCGTATTGCGGAGCAAGCGGACGCTGCCACATTCCCGCGGCAGGCTGATTCCGCATATGCAAGCCATGCGTCCAGTGCGCCAACCCTGAATCGATCGATGCGATAAAGCATCGTCGCCACGAAGGCGGATCATGGTTCGATCGCCTCAGGTACGGTGTTGAGCCGATGCGGAATCCGCCGTGCCTGCCGGGAAGAACAGCCTGAATGCCGTTGTCCCCCCGACTTTGGACTCCACCTCGACGCGCCCGTGATGCAAGTCCATGATGGACTTCACGATGGCCAGACCGATGCCTGCCGACTCTCCCGAGTTGGCGCGGGCCGGATCGCCACGGAAGAAGCGGTCGAATAGCCTGGGCAGGTGTTCTGGCGTGATGCCGGCGCCGGGGTTGCGTACTTCAATGCTGCCGCCTGCCGGCCCCGAGCGCGCCGTCATCACCACCGTCTGCCCGGGGGGTGTGTAGCGGATGGCATTGGCCACCAGGTTGCTGACAGCGCGCCGCAGCAGCAGAGGATCTGCCTGCACCGCGCCACTGCCATCCACCGCGATCGCCACGCCGCGCGCCTCGGCCAGTCCTTCGAAGTAATCGGACAGCGCGCCAAGCTCGCGCGCCAGGTCCAGCCGCGCGGGCTTGACGGCCACGCGGGCGTTCTCCGCCCGCGCGAGAAACAGCATGTTCTCGATCATGCGGGCCAGCCGCTCGTACTCTTCGATATTGGACGCCAGCAGGGCCTGGTATTCGTCGGCGCTGCGTTCGCTCGCCAGTGCGACCTGGCTCTGTCCCAGCAGGTTGCCGATGGGCGTGCGGAAGTCATGCGCAAGATCGGCGGAGAACTGGGAAAGCCGCTCGAAGCCGTCGCGCAGCCGGTCCATCATCTGCTGCAGGGCCGTGGCCAGTTCCTCCAGTTCGGGCGGCAACTGGGCCGGGTCTACCGGCAACTCCAGCCGCCGCACCGTGACCGACGAGGCGCCGGCAGCGATGCGCCGCAGCGGCGCCATGCCGGTGCGCAGCGCCAGATAGCCAAGCGCGGCCACCGCCAGCGTGCCGAGCAGACCGGCCAGCAGCAGCTTGGCGCGGTAGGCGTACAGCATCGTGCTGCGTGCAATGGCGGTCTGGTAGAGCGTGAAGGTCAGCGCTGGCTGTGCTGCGGCGGTTCCGGTACCAGCACCCGCATCCGCGCCCGGCCGTACGAGTGCTCTCACGCCGTGCGCGGGATAGCCTTGCTGCGTGGTCCAGCTGCGTATCGACCCGGGGCCGATCGGCGCATCGGGAGCAAGCGGCGCCAAGGCGGGCGGTGCGTCCGTCCCGGTATTGGCGGCCACCAGCACCCTGCCGTCGGCGCCGTGCACGAGCAGTGTGAATTCGTCGTTGCCGGACACCACGCTGCCGACCTCCTTCCACTCGGCAGCGGCCTGGGTGCTTCGCTCCGCCAGTTCATTGCGCACGCGCGCCGCCTTGCGCAGCAACTCCGCGTCGTCGCGCTCGATCACTTGCGTGGCCAGCGCGCGATAGAGGTAGGCGCCAACGCCGCCGAACACGAGCGCGGCGACCAGGCCAAAGGCGAGCGCCAGGCGGGAGGTGAGCGAAAGCCTGCGCATCAGGACTGCCGGCGCTCCAGCACATAGCCCATGCCGCGCACGGTATGGATCAGCTTGGGCTGGAAATCGTCGTCCATCTTGGCGCGCAGGCGGCGCACGGCCACATCCACCACGTTGGTATCGCTGTCGAAGTTCATATCCCAGACATGGGAAGCGATCTGGGTGCGGCTGAGCACCTCGCTGTGCCGGCGTGCGAGGAAATGCAGCAGGGAGAACTCGCGCGGGGTGAGTTCGATGCGCTGTCCGGCACGCGTGACGCGGTGGCGGATCAGGTCGATCTCGAGGTCTTCGATCTCGATGCGGTCAGCCTCGCGCACCGGGCCGCGCCGCAGCAGCGTGCGCACGCGCGCCAGCAACTCGACGAAGGCGAAGGGCTTGGCGAGATAATCGTCGCCGCCGAGCTCCAGGCCGCGCACGCGATCCTCCACCTCGTCGCGCGCCGTCAGGAACAGCACCGGCGTGTCCTTGCGCTCGCGTAGCTGCTTGAGCACTTCCCAGCCGTTCATGCCCGGCAGCATCACGTCCAGGATGACCAGGTCGTAGCTGACTTCCAGGGCCTGGTGCAGGCCGTCGGTGCCGGTCACGGCCAGGTCGACCACGAAGGCAGACTCGGTGAGTCCCTTGCGCAGGTATTCGCCGGTCTTGGGCTCGTCCTCCACCACCAGAAGTCTCATGCTCGTCCTCGTCTAGCCAATGCCGGCAGGCGTGCAAACGGCGCCTGCATGCCCGGATGATAGTCGCTGGCGAGATAGCCCTGAATGACAAATCTGTAATCGATTCGAAAGCATCCTCCGCCCCGGGCGACACCGGATCCAGGCCGTTGAACGGCTCACGGCAGCCGGCGCGCCTTTGGTCCGGGGGAACGGCGGATGTGGATCACCAGGCTCGCGCCGGGCCATGGCAGTCCGCGGATGGGATGAAAACAGATTCCCCCATCAGGGGGGACAAGAACCTGTGAACTTCTGAAATTCGTCTATTTCTCAGAGATTTTTATGTCAGAAATTAAAACTACAATATATGTATTAAAAATGTCTTGGGTTATAGTTTGCGCGAATCGCCGCATGGTTGTGGCTTCCAGGGCTGTCGCGACCGGATATGCGATTCGCATGGCCGCGACCCGGCCGGGCGCAAAAGGCAATAACTCGCAAGGAGGGGTAGGGCGCCGTCATATATGTCGGTCGTATATGTCAGTCTCATGTGTCAGGCGTATATGTCAGGCGTATATGCCGGTCGTATGTAGTTGGTATTAAATCGGTATCAGGAAAGTACATTCACGTCCTTGGCGGTGTCCAGCACCCATAGCGATCAAGGATCAAGCCGTCCGGAGAAGACAGAACTCGCCGAAGGTACGCCGGGCGCGAGGAGTGCCGTGCAGAGCGGGTTCGAGCCCGCCGCGCGGCATGCACTGGCACGCGCTGCATTCGGGAAATGACCATGGCGGTACGCGAGAGCCGGGAGGCATCTGCGCGGCACGTTTTGGCACGGGTAAATGGGGTCCAAAATCTCAACGGTGAGGGGCATGGATGCAGTACCCAGGGGTATTCACGAGCCAAGAGCTGGACAACTATTTTTCATCCTTCGTCGGCATGGAGGGCGGTAACCCGCGCGCGTCCGTCTGGATCTGCGATCGCAGCCCGCATCCATGGTCCGAGCCGCTGGTGCGGCCGCTGCGGCCACGCACCGAGCCTCCCGCATGGGATGCGGCGTTCCGCCTGCGGCACCGGGATGACATGGAGCGCTGGCTGCATCATCAGCGCATCGCGCGCATCATGGCGGCCGCCCGCGCGCAGGCGCTGGGCGAGCGGCTGGGCGACGATGACTGGAAGCACTATTACCGGGACCGCCTGTACGCGCCCGGCGGCAGCGAGTTCAAGCTGAACCTGTTCCCGTTGCCGGCGCAACTCGACGGCCTGACGCCGTGGTCCAAGGTGTTCCGCGGCCAGTCGGAACTGGTGCCCAAGGACCGCTACCTGAACTTGTGCCGGCAGGGCGGGCGCTTCCGCTTCCTGCAGCAGGCATGCGCGCGCTGGCGGCCCAAGCTGGTGGTCTGCCTCGGCTATCGCCATGCCGAGGACTACCTGCACGCCTTCGGGCTGGAGCACGCGGCCGGCCAGGACCTGCCACTGCAGCCGGCGGACCTGGTGAGGATCCTGCGGGTGTTCGACAAGGACGGCACGACGTGGATCAACTGTCCGGCCCTGGCGGGCAGCGCCGGATTGACCTCCGATGTACTGCTCAACGCATTCGGCCGGCTGTTGGGCACGTGGCTCGCGCCCGCCGACTTCGGCGTGCCGGCCGAGGCGGCCCTGGAGTGCGCCTAGCGCCCTGATCGGTACTGGCATCGAGGCGGTCCGCCGACAAGATGCGGACGCGCCATTCCGTCGGGACATGTGCGCGGCAAGGCGGCCGCCTTGCCGCGCATCGTTCCCCGGCACGCCAGCCAGGGGGCACGGCCCGACCGATTCCCTCTTCCATCCCGCCGGCAAGCCGCACAGGCTCCCGCAATAGCGCCCATCCCCGCCCCGGGCCCCCGCCCCTGATTGCCGGGCGCGGAACGCACTCCTGGCGCCAATCCTCCCAACTTGTCCCGACATGTCCTGGCGGCAGGCCTCGCGCCGGAGCGGCGCCACGCCCGGTTCCCCCGTTTGCCGAATCCGGACGATGACGTCCGGCCGTACTCCGCCCAAGTGCCGAGGTCGCGCGGGTGACGCCGGCTGCGCGGCACGGAACGGAATATCACCCGGGCGGCGCGCTCGCCATATATCGTGAAAAACGAATGTAATTTGCTTTGTATTCTCTTTGAGAGATACTATGCTATGACTATTCACTTTCCTCTCAGAGGGCGGCCGTGATGCATCCGGCAGTGCAATGGGTCAGGCAATGTGGGTCGCTTGCAACTTCGTTGCCCGCGTGCGAACTGGCCAAACGGCTCGCGCGTGAAATGAGCGACGCGTCCGCGGCGTAGCGCGTGTTGCAACACCGAAAGTGACTCCAAGTCAATCTTCAGAACGGCGATGACAATATGAATCCCCCGGAAAACCCACCCACATCGGCGGCGAGACCGCTCGCCAGCACCAGCTACTCAGAGCGCAATGCGCCGTACTGGCGGCGCAATCTCGCCATCTGCGTATTCGGCTCCTTCACCACGCTGGTGAGCCTGAGCATGCTGCTGCCTTTCCTTCCGCTATATGTGCAGCAGCTCGGCGTCGTATCGCCTTCTGCCGTCGTGCAGTGGTCGGGAGTGGCCTTCGGCGCGACCTTTTTCGGTACCGCGATCACCGCGCCGCTCTGGGGGCGTCTCGCCGACCGCTACGGGCGCAAGCCGATGCTGGTGCGCGCAGCGATCGGCATGGCGATCGTGATGTCGCTGATCGGGCTCGCCCACAGCGTCTTCGTGCTCGTCTTGCTGCGCCTGGTCGCGGGCCTGATCGGTGGCTTCGCATCGGCCTCGATTGTCATGATCGGCACCCAGGCGCCGCGCGAGCGTGCCGGCTGGGCGCTCGGCATCCTCTCTACGGGTGCGCTTGCGGGCAATCTGATCGGTCCGCTCGTGGGTGGCTTCCTGCCGGACTGGGTTGGCATCCGTGGCACGTTCTTCGTCGGCGGCGCAATGATCGCGGTGACGGCTCTCCTGGTCATCCTGCTGGTGAAAGAAGATTTTCGCCGCGAGTCCGATGTGAAGAAGCCCTCGGCGTCGGCGGGGCTCTCACCGGCGCCGAACCGCTCTGTCACTGTCACTCTGCTGCTGACCGCAATGATGGTGCTTCTCGCCAATATGTCCATCGAGCCGATCATCACGGTGTATATCGGCAGCCTTGGCGTGCCCACCGACCATCTCGCGCGCGTGGCCGGCATTGTCATGGCGTCCTCCGCGTTAGGCAGCATGCTGACCGCCGCGCGGCTTGGTGCGCTTGCCGATCGCATCGGTGGCTGGAACGTCATCATCGGCTGTCTTCTGGCAACGGGACTGGTCATGGTGCCGCAGGCCTTCGTGACGCAATGGTGGCAACTGGCTATCTTGCGCGGCTTGATGGGAATGACGCTGGCCGGCTTGCTTCCTGCGATTGCCAAGTTGGTGCGGCAATCGGTCGACGAACGGGAATCCGGGAAGATGCTGGGCTATCTGCAATCCGCCCAGTTCACCGGGCAGGTAGTGGGGCCATTGATCGGCGGACAGATCGGCGCGCATGTCGGATTGCATGCGGTGTTCTACGTGACCGGCTTGCTATTGGTTGCGTGTGCCGGCATCAACCAATGGGGCCGGTCTTTCAAGCTGCGGGTCTCCAACGCCTGACAATGCACTGCCGGCGCCTGGCGAGCATCGGGCCCCGCGTTGCACTTCGCGGGGCGATTTGCCGATAGACAGGCAGCATCCCGGTTTCGACGCGAAGCTCCGTGCCCGTGCCTGGCAGCAAGCCGACGATCGCCGGTAGGCATATTGTCCGGCGACGACAGGCCGGCACTGCGCCTCGAACCGCGCGCCTCCAGCACCGGCTGGCGCCTTGCGCCGCACCAGTCAATGGTCCGCCACGCAGCACTTCCTGCCACCGGCAGCGGTGGATCCAATGTCCCGGTTACCGCGATGGAACAACTGAATTGCGGTCGGGGCGGATTATCTTTCCGCGGGAAAAGACAAGAATTCCGGTACCGAGGCGCGCAGCCTCGTCGGCGTGACAGGCACTTGCCGCCCATGAGCCGCGCCCAAACCGGAGTCCATCATGCAAGCAGCACAGTTCTCTCAGCAACCGATCGAGCAGCAGGGCGATATCCCTCACTGGGCCGATGAGCTCCCGGCGGGGACGTGGCTGGAAAGGGCCGCTTTCGAAGAGCTTCCCTATACCTTCGAGCGATTCGCGAATCCTGCGCATTCCGGATACCTCGACACGGTGTGGGGCAGCGCGTATCCGGCCCTGGATAGTGGCTATGGCTACCTCGGCGGCGCGGATGTCATTCCCAAGCCGGTAGCGCGCCGGGTCCCGCTGATTGTCACCGGTCACAGCCAGCAAAGCATCGAATGGATCGCCGAGCATGGAGATGGCTGGATTACCTATCCCCGCAGGCTCGATCTGCAGGCCCAGCTGGTGAAGAACTGGCATGACACGGTGGCGGAAATCGATCCGGCGGCATTCAAGCCCTTTTCCCAGCCTTACCACATCGATCTGGATGCGGACCCCGATCTTGCGCCGGTGCCGATCCATGGCGGGCACAAGCTGGGACGAAAGGCGCTGCTGCGCCACCTGGAGTTCCTCGAGTTCGCCGGCGTGAACCATGTCCTGCTCAACCTCAAGTACGGAAGCCGGCCCGCCGCCGACGTGATGGATGAGCTYGCTACGCACATCGTCCCCCGCTTTCCGGCGCACGAGACGTATCGCTGATGCGTGATTCCACCTGGACCTGACCGCAGTTCAGTGACGGGCGTCATCGCAAATACTCGCTTCTGGCGAATGCGACCTGTCCATGGAACGCACGGGAGGATGAGACGCCGTGGTTCGCGACAGGACTCCGGTCGCGAACCATCGGCGGCAGATGGGCGCCAGTGGCTGACGGGCGCTTGCTAGCCCTTGTCCGGCGTGGCGCTGATGAGATTGTCGCGCAGCGTCGTGACCGCCTTCTGGATATTCCGGAATTCGTCGGGCGCGAGGCCGCAAGCCTCCACGAGGTCCATGCTCAAGCCTGTCTCGCGCAAGCGTCGGCCTGAATCGGTCAGGCTCAGCACAACCTGGCGCTCATCGGCGGCATCGCGTTGCCGGCGGATGTAGCCCATGGCTTCGAGCTTCTTCAGGATCGGTGTCAATGTGTTGGATTCCAGGAAGAGCTTCTCGCCAAGCCCGCTGACGGTCTGGTGGTCCTCTTCCCACAAGGCAATGATGACGATGTATTGCGTATAGGTAAGTCCGAGTGCCTGAAGAATGGGCTTGTAGGC